>JAZSJL010000121.1:0-11212 GCA_045534355.1 Acutalibacteraceae bacterium | reverse complement strand
CTGAATAAATTTAAATTTATCAAGCAAGCCTAAAATAAGCTTTTCACCTTCAGGAGAAATTACATTATAATCTAAAACGCTATCGGTGGCAAAATCATATATCAAAGCACCATTCATACAAATTGCAGGTGTTTTAATATTAAGCTTTCTGTAATGTATACTCAAGGATTCTAAATTCCTGCCGGAGCACAAGGTAAACTTACCACCCTTTGAAACGAAACGATTAACGGCTTCTTTATTAGCAGTCGGTAATTTACGTTTTAAATTATTTAAGGTACCATCAATATCAGAAACAATTAACCAATCTGAATATGAAGCCATCTACGAAATTCTCCTCAAAAAGTCTTTGAAATAATCAGGTAATTCACAAGTGAACTCCAAATACTCATTTGTAACGGGGTGAATAAAGCCAATGGTTGAAGCATTCAGGCATTGACCCTCAAGTCCATATGTTTTTTTTGCGTCACCATATACAACATCACCGGCAACAGGGTTACCTCTGTAAGCCATATGAACTCTTATTTGGTGTGTTCTGCCTGTTTCCAGCTTGACCTCAAGAAAGGTAAAGCCCTTAAAACGCTCAAGAACACGAAAATGTGTTACAGCATTTTTGGAGTTTTTATCCGTTACAGCCTGCTTCTTTCTGTCCTTTGGGTGTCTGCCGATAGGAGCATCTATTGTACCTGTATCATCCTTGATATTTCCAACAACAACAGTATTGTAAACTCTTGTAAAGGAATGCTCTTTTATCTGTCCAGCAAGACCTCTGTGAGCAACATCGGTTTTAGCAACTACAAGTAAACCACTTGTATCCTTATCAATTCTATGAACAATACCGGGTCTAATAACACCATTTATCCCGGACAAGGAATCGCCACAATGGTGCAACAGAGCGTTTACGAGCGTCCCACTATAATTCCCTGCAGCCGGATGAACAACCATCCCCTTTGGCTTATTAACAACAAGCAAATGCTCGTCCTCATAAACAATATCAAGAGGAATATCCTCTGCTTCAACAGAAAGCTCTTTAGGCTCGGGTATATTTACAGTGATAACATCGTCAACACAAACAGTAGTTTTTTTATTACCTTGCTTACCGTTTATCAATATTTCACCATCAGCAATCAATAATTGAACAGCACTTCTTGATAAATCCGAATAAAGAGCAGGAACAGCCTTATCCAATCTCTCACCGTTCAACTCCGGTGTTACAATTAAATCAAGTGTTTCCATTATCCTTCTCCGTACCAACCACGCTCTGTTTTGTCTTTTTAAAATCCTTAATTAAATCAAATATTAGATAGAATATCAGAGCAAATGCACCAACTGTAATAAGACAATCAGCGAAATTAAAAACAGCAAAATTAACAAATACAGGCTCAATATAGTCAACAACGTAGTGCAAACGAACTCTGTCTATTACGTTACCTATACCACCGGAAATCATTAACAAAAGACATATATTAATGAATTTGGATTTATTTTTGTTTGTGTACAAATAAAAAATAACAACGCCAAGCAAAACAATTGAAAATATTGTTAAAAACACAGTATGTGTTGCAAAGGAGCCAAACACAGCACCGGTATTTTCAACATACCTGAATCTTAAAGAGCCGTGGATAAAATCGATATATTCAACAGGCTTCAGAAATTCAATTACAATAAGCTTTATGCCTTGATCAATTAAAATAAGCAAGGTACAAAAAACAAAACAAAAAACAGCCGACATGTTATTCTCCTATTTTATTTTTTCCTCCAGAAAAATCCTCTACGAGTTGGTTTATCGTCATCCTCATCGTCGTCATCCTCATCCTCTTCGGAATCAACCTTTTCAAACATATCAAAAAAGGATGTTGAACGTGGTGCATCATCATCTGAATCAGAATCCTCATCGTCCTCGGCTTCGTCATCATCGCCATCTAATTCACCGTCATATTCCTCATCTTCGGAATCATCTTCGTCGTATTCCCCGTCATCAGATGTCTCTGCTTCATAATCAGCTTCATCATCTGCTTCAGAAGATACATCATCTTCACCATCGACTGAAGCATCATCAACAGGTACATCTTCAGTTGCTTCTTCAAGTCTGCCAATGTCTACAGAAAATCTTCTGCTAATTGGAATATCAGGGGTGTTTGACTCGTTATCTGTTTCATCAGGCTGAGCTTCATCTTCGTCAACAGAAGCTTCAAATTCATCAACTGTAACAACAGGCTCATCCTCTGCTGCTTCTTCATCAACGAATTCAAGAGGTGTATCCTCTGCAAAGAAATCATATGGAAGTTCTGTCTGAACAACCTCTTCGCCTTCAACAGGTACTTCCACATCTGTTGCTTCATCAGCTTCAATAAATTCAAGCGCACCCACATCAGCACAAGGAGCTTCATCAACCTGTGGGGCTTCCTCACTTTCTAAAGGAGAAGCTTCAACCTGAAGCTTCTCTGCTTCTTCTACAGCTATTTCAGGAAGCTTTGAAATCAATTCAATATGAGCCTTGTATTGAGAGAGAATAAGTGCTTTAAATTCAGATACTTCCTTTTTAAGCATTTCGAAATGAAGAGATTCACTTGTAACTGTTCTGTTAGCAGCACCCAAGGTAGAGCTTGCAGCATCATTAGCCTCTATAATTATTTCGTGAGCCTTTTCTTTTGCCTTGGCAATAATCTCCTCAGCCTTATCTCTTGAAATAGAAAGAAGTAATTCAGAGTCAGCAATAGCCTGTCTTTCAGCTTCTGCGCTGATTGCTTCTGCTTCTTCTCTTGCAGCAGCAAGTATAGCCTCAGCTTCAGCCTTAGCACCTGACACAGATTCTTCTGCCTCTTTAACTATAAGGTTAGCAGCCTTCTGTGCGGCAACAACAGCCTGTTTAATCTCACCCTCATCAGTTTTATACTGTTCAAGCTTATCAGCAAGTAGACTAATTCTTTTTGAAAGCTCAATATTTTCACGGTAAAGTCGTTCGTAATTTACTGCTACCTCACCGAAAAAAGCATCAACATCATCAGCTTTGTAGGCATTACGACCTGCACTTTTAAATTCGTAAGCCATAAGTTGAGCCGGTGTCATCATATTTTATTCCCACTTTCCACAAAATAATATATCAATTAGAAAAATACGCCTGTACTTTCAAGCTCATCAATAAGGTCACCTGAAACGTTTACGTTATATGGTGTGATAATATAAGTATTTGTAGATACCTTTTTAAGCTGACCTCCGTTAGCATATGCAACGCCATTTAAAAGGTCTATTAATCTTCTTGCAACATCTTTACTTGCTGCTTCAAGATTAAGAACAACAGTTCTCTTCTCGTTAAGATGGTCAGCAATTGCTCTTGCATCTTCAAATTTATCAGGCTTAACAAGAACAACCTGAAGCATTGCTGTTGTTCTGATATCAACAACTCTGTTGGATTCATTGAGTGGTCTTCTTGAACGAGTTGGTCTTGGAGCCTCATAATCAGCCTCACGAGAATCGAAGCCTGTTTCTTCTGCGTCATCCATCATAGCCTCGTCAGCCTCGTCGTATTCCTCACCTGCGTTAATAAATCTTTTGAAAAAATCACCGATTGCCATAATAAAAATCCTCCAAATAATTATTTATATATTCTGGCCCCGAATATTGCAGAGCCTACTCTTACTAAATTAGAGCCGTGCAAAATAGCTTCCTTGTAATCACCGGACATACCCATTGATAATATTTCAAAATCAAAATTTAAGTATTTACCGGCTGCTATATCATAATAATAGCCTTGCATAATATCAAAGTACTTCTCAAGCTCACAGCTATCATCACATATAGGTGGAATAGTCATAATTCCCTTTACACATATATTAGGTAATTCTGATATTTGTGAAAGAGATTCCAAAAAGGCTGACTTATCGAAGCCTGTTTTACTATCCTCGCTACCTATATTTACTTCAAGAAGTATTTTTGAAGTAATACCTGCTTTAGCTGACTCTTGAGAAATAACACCTGCAAGCTTAACGCTGTCAACAGATTGAATCATATCAACCTCATTGAAAATCTTTTTCACCTTGTTTGTTTGCAGGTGACCTATAAGATGCTTTTCTACACCCTCAAGGGACAACGAATCTCTTTTCGATAAAAATTCCTGAACCTTGTTTTCACCAATTAAATCAATACCACAGCTTTCGATTGCATAGTTAATCAAATCAACCGAAACTGTCTTTGTAACAGCCATTAACCTTACGTTATCAGCCGACCTGCCGGATTTAATTGCTGCTTCTGCAATTTCTGAACGAATAAGCTTTAAATTTTCACTAATGTTGTTAAATACAGGATTATCAAATGAGCTTATTGTCATACAGCTCAACCCCCTTTGTAACAACCTGGTCATATTGCTTGATATAGTCTGTCTGACCCTCCGGATTATCTACAATTGAATACTTATCTGTGGAGTAAACAATATGTATTTTTCTGAAGCCGAGAAGGTTTCCTCTGACTATATACACACCCTTAACTCCGTCAACAGTACGTATTGCAGAGTTATTGATTTTGTAGCCCTCGTACTCTTCTGTAACAATCTGAATATCCTCAATCCTTAAATCAGCAAGAGCCTCATTCATAAAATTACAATGTAAAATAAGCATAGTGCTGTTACCATCTCTATCTCCGATTTTATGGAGCTTGACAGGTAATCTTTCGATTCCTCGGTAAGGGATATTGATATACAGCGATTTATTTTGAGTAAGATTAACCGTCTTGTCAGTCGGTACAACACAAGCTACGTACCAATCGAAGGATTCAACAACCCTACCAACAACGTTTTCTGAAACAGCCTGTGGCTGACTCTTAAGTGCATTTTCAACACTCAATGCATTTAATTCATCAATTTTGCTGTAATCAATAGTTTTTTCGTATCCATCAGCACCATTAATAAAGTAACCTGCTGCTGTGCTTTTGATTTCTGTGTAGGAATACTTGTTCTTATTAAGCTCAACAAGTTCATTTCTCAAGGTAGTCAATTGCTTCGAGAAATCTAATGGCTCACCGATTGCAATCTGCTTACTTGTCAAAGAATTTCTGAAGCTTTCAATCGAGCTTACAGCGTCCTTGAAATCGTTTTGATCTACACATTCAAGAAAATCGACTAATTCATTTTCAATTTTCGTGTTTAGAGAATTTATATTAACAGCCTGAAAATTTGCTTGTCCTGCTAAATCCTCATAGTGCTTTATGCTTTTTTCCAGCTCATTGATTTTAAGATAAGAGGATGCGTCCTCTACAGATTTAAACACAACTGTTACAGTATCACCTGTAGCTACTCTTTCACCATTTTGCGCAAAGCTGACTGTTGTGCCTGAGGCATTGTCTAATATAAATTGTTCATCTCTTATAACAAAGCCTCTGGTATCTATTGTGGAATAAATTGTTTCCTTTAAAGCAGGCTGTGTTTCAATATCGGACTTTGAAAACTGAACAGCCTGATATATAAAATACATAAAGAATAAGCAAATAACAAGAATTACAGAAATAATCTTGTAATTAAGCTTAATGCTTTTCTTCAAATCACTCACCTGCCAAAAAAACTTTTATTAATGTATCAACTTGGTTGTATAACTCATCATCCGTACATAAATCAGGATAAACCCAATGTATGTTTTCGTTACGTCTGAACCAGGTTAATTGACGTTTAGCGTAACGACGGGTATTCATTTTAAGTCTTTCAACACATTCTTGAAGCGTTCTTTCACCATCAAGATATGGCTTTAGCTCCTTGCAGCCAATAGATGCCACAGCTGTTTTAGAATATTCCCCTGAATAGAAGCTACGAGCTTCATCAATCAAGCCATTTTCTACCATTATATCAACACGTCTGTTTATTCTATCGTAAAGAAGCTCTCTGTTATGGTAGGTTATTCCAATGAACAAGGGCTCAATATCAGAGGCTTCTGAATGTGATTGCTCACTCTGTTGTGTAATGGTTACTCCGGTAGTTCTATAGACCTCCAAAGCCCGTAAGACTCTTTTGGTGTTATTTGGGTGGATATTGCTTGCTGCCTGTGGGTCAACCTCTGAAAGAATTCTATGCATTTCATCAGAACCTTTTTCGTTAAGCTCCCTTTCTAATTGATGCCTTACCTCGTCAGAAGAAGCACCATCAAGGAACGTTGTGTTCGAAACAAAGGAATCAATATAAAGACCGGTACCACCAACAAAAACAGGAAGCTTTCCCCTATTTAAAACGTCTTCAAAGGCTACTCGTGCATCAGCGCAATAATCTGACACGCTATAGCTTTCTGTTACGTCGAGAAAGTCTATGAGATGGTGTGGTATACCATCCATTTCCTCTGTAGTTGGTTTGGCTGTGGAAATACTCATTTGCTTATAAATCTGCATAGAGTCACAGGAAATGACCTCTCCTGAAAATTCTTTGCATATATGTATGCCTAAAGACGTTTTTCCCGATGCAGTCGGACCAACTACAACAATCGCTTTTTTACCCAAAGCTTAATCCATCCTATATAATTCTTTTGAACTGTTTTTCAAGCTCTCTTTTTGTTAATTCAATCAAAACAGGTCTACCGTGTGGACAGCACCTTATTGTGCTATCACCCAAAATACGCCCAACAAACTTTTCAGCTTCATAGGAAGAAGTGAAGTTACCTGCTTTAATTGCAGCCCTACAAGCCATTGAGTGATAAATCCAATCTAACTTTTCAGGCATTAAGGTTTTAACATTATTGGCAAGATAACCTGCTATTTCTGTGATAATATCAACAATATTTTCATCCACAAGCTGTGGTGGACAAGCGCTGATCTTAACACTTCTGTCACCAAAATCAGTAATATCATAGCCGGCATCTGCTAATAAATCCAAATTATCAATAACTGCAGAATATTCATCGGCAGAAAGAGTAACTGTTATAGGGGTCAGCATCATCTGTGATTCGCCCACACCCATTTTCTTAAATTGCTCAAACAAAATACGCTCATGTGCTGCGTGCTTATCTATTAATATAAGCTTATCGTCAACCTGAGCAATCAGGTAAGTACTGAATGCCTCACCAATGTATTTATATTCAACAGCCTGTGCTTCCTCGACAGGAGCTTCTACAGGAGCAGTCACAGTTTCTTTGATTGGCTCGGGAGTTTCTACAGGTAAATGCGCTGATTCGTCTGCACCTGTATCTTTAGATTCTCTATCGGATGATATTGAAACGACCTGTACAGTAGACTTCATATAATCATCTGAAAGAAAATCAAAGGTTTTCTCCCCCGGTTTATCCGGTGAGCTGACAACACTCTCGGAGCCACTTATAGGCTTACCAAATTCTTTTATAACAAAATCAGCAGTAGGTTTTGGTTTTTGCGGTGTAGCCTGATTAAGTGTCAGCTGTTCGCCTTTGTCCGGTTGCTCAATGAAAGCACTTGCAGGAGTAAAGGATGCCTGAACACGAGAGGTATCCTCATTGATTGCCGATAATGTACAGCTATAAATCGCATCAAATATCTTTTTCTCTTCAAAGAAGCGAACCTCTGTTTTTGCAGGATGAACGTTAACATCTACTGCTTCAAAAGGTAATTCAACAAACAAAACACAAGCAGGATACTTTCCTACCATCATAGAATTTTTATAGGCAGCCTCTAATGCAGTAAAAAACACTACACTTTTAACGTATCTGCCGTTAACAAAAAAGGTTTGTAATGAACGGCTTGCCTTACAGGCTGTGGGCTTTGTAACAAAACCTGAAACCTTAACACCGTTCATATCATAGCAAACCGAAAGAAGCTGTGAAGTAAAATCTTTTCCGAATACAGCATATATAGCTGATCTTAAATCGCCATCACCGGGTGTTTGAAAGGAAAGCTTACCATCTCTTATAAACTTAAACGAAATACCGGGGTTAGATACAGCAATTCTTTCAAGAATGGTAGCAATATAGTTACCCTCCTGAACATCCTTTTTCAAGAACTTTAATCTTGCAGGAATATTATAGAATAAATCTCTTACAACTATGGTTGTACCCACAGGTGCGCCTACATCATCGAGAAGCTTTTCTTCTCCACCTTCAATTACATACCTTGTGCCAACACCTGCACCTTTAGTTGACGTGAGCATTTCCACCTTTGCCACGGCACAAACTGAAGCAAGTGCTTCACCACGGAAGCCCAGTGTAGAAATAGCATCCAGGTCGGAAACAGATGAAATTTTACTTGTTGCGTGGCTTATAAATGCCTTACGGACGTCCTCCTGCTCGATACCACAACCATCATCGGTAACTCGCATATAGGTTTTGCCACCGTTTTGTATTTCAACAATAATTTTTTTAGCACCTGCATCTATTGAATTTTCAACAAATTCTTTTATAACTGAGGACGGGCGTTCAACAACCTCACCTGCAGCAATTAAATCAGCAATATTTTTAGGTAAAACGTTTATACGAGGCAAATTGAACACCACCCTTCAATAAAACTTATAAAGATTTAGCTTCCTTCTGAAGCTCGTAAAGAAGCTGCATTGCTTCTATTGGAGTTAAAGTATTTACGTCAATTGATTTAAGTCGCTCTATAATTCCTTCTCTTGCACCTGTTGTAAAGGAAAGCTGAAGCTCGTCCTCCTCGGGAGTCTCGTCAACAGTAACAGCACCGGTTGCCTTAACAGGCGCCTGTCCTTCAAGTGTTTTGAGAATTTTTTTAGCATTTTCAACTACAGCTTTAGGAACACCTGCAAGCTTTGCAACCTCAACGCCGAAGCTTCCATCGGCTGCGCCCTTCACTATTCTGCGAAGGAAGGTAATATCATCACCACGTTTTTTAACAGAGGTGTTGTAGTTATTTACACCCTCAATTGTTTCTTCAAGCTCTGTGAGCTCGTGATAGTGGGTTGCAAAAAGCGTTTTGGCACCTATTTTATTTGCAGTGTACTCAAGCACAGCACGAGCAATGCTCATACCATCGTAGGTTGACGTGCCTCTACCGATTTCATCAAAAACAATAAGACTTTTTGACGTTGCATTATTAAGAATATCTGCAACCTCGGTCATTTCAAGCATAAACGTTGATTGACCGGCAGATAAATCATCAGAAGCACCAACACGAGTGAATATCCTGTCAACGATACCGATTTTTGCATTATCTGCAGGAACAAAGCTACCGATTTGCGCCATCAAAACAATAACTGCAACCTGTCGCATATATGTAGATTTACCTGCCATATTAGGGCCTGTAATAATAGCAATTCTGTTTTTACTACAATCAAGCTGTGTATCGTTAGGCACAAATGGCGCACCCTGAAGCATTAACTCAACAACAGGATGTCTGCCGTTTTCGATGATTATTTCGTCTGACGTATCAACTATCGGTCTTGTGTAGTTGTTTTGTACTGCTGTGAAAGCAAGTGAACAAAGTGCATCTAAATTTGCTACAGCACGTGCAGTTAATCTTACACGCTCAAGCTGAGAAGCAATCTGCTCACGAATAGCAGAAAATAATTCAAATTCAAGGCGTACAATTCGCTCTTGTGCACCAAGAACCTTTGATTCAAGCTCTTTAAGCTCTTGGGTAATAAATCTTTCGCAATTGGAAAGTGTTTGTTTTCTTATATAGTGCTCAGGTACAAGGTCCTTAAATGAGTTGGAAACCTCAATATAATAACCGAATACTCTGTTATAGCCGATTTTAAGCTTTTTGATACCTGTTTTTTCTTGCTCGGCTTGTTCAATAGCTGTTAAATAACCCTTACCGTTTAAGACAATATCTCTTAACGAATCAAGCTCAGGGTTGTAGCCATCCTTAATCATACCACCCTCACGAACAGTAAGCGGAGGCTCGTCGCATATAGCCGAACTAATCAATTCATTTACGTCTTCAAGTAAGTCAATATCATCATAAATACCAACAAGCATCTTTGATTTAAGTGCTTGCAGTGATGATTTGATATTATGAAGCTGTTCAATTGTAAGACTGAGTGTTTTAAGCTCCTTTGCATTAGCAGAGCCGTAAACAATACGAGTCATAATTCTTTCAAGGTCAAACATCTCTGAGAGATATTCCATAAAAGAATCAAGTAAAATTGTATTTTCTGAAAGCTCCTCAACGGCGTTTTGCCTTAAAATAATTGAGGAGTAATTAATAAGAGGCTGTTCAACCCAGGAGCGCATAAGACGCTTACCCATAGCTGTTTTAGTATGGTCGAGCACCCAAAGAAGGCTACCTCTTTTTTCACGCCTGATTTGGGTTTCTGTAAGCTCAAGATTTCTTCTTGCTGTTAA
The DNA here is from genome assembly GCA_045534355.1 of Acutalibacteraceae bacterium. Taxonomy (GTDB): domain Bacteria; phylum Bacillota; class Clostridia; order Oscillospirales; family Acutalibacteraceae; genus DTU089. The sequence goes on along the minus strand of JAZSJL010000121.1, from coordinate 977 downwards.
ATCAAGAGTAAGAAAGCTGTTTTCATTGTAAAAATCAACGTTATTGATATTTTCAAGCTCATTCTTCTGAACGCTTTTAAGATATTCAAGGGCAACACCAAAGGCAAAAAGCAAAGCCTCGTTCTTTTCAAATTCCTCGAGTCTTGCACTATCACCGGAAACTCTTGAATAAACCTCTTGCTTAAGCTTTGATTTATCGTAATTGTTTTCTGAAACAATCTGATAATCAATGGAAAGTCTGTTTTTAATAAAATCCGGTATTGCTTTTATAGATGCAGCGTACTTATTCAAAATAACCTCGCTGGGTGCATAGGTGCCTAATCTGTTAAGCACGTGCTCAACTGCATCTGCGCTATTAACAGAATCAAGGTGTACCTCACCTGTTGAAACGTCTATAAAGCATATACCACAATTTTTCTCTGTAACAAAAACAGATGCAAGGTAGTTGTTTTTGCTTTCATCAAGCATATTGCTCTCGATTACAGTACCGGGAGTAACAATTCTGACAACATCCCTTTTAACAATACCCTTTGCAGTTGCAGGGTCCTCTCCCTGCTCACATATAGCAACCTTATAGCCACGGCTGACAAGCTTTGCTATATATGAATCGGCGCTGTGGAAAGGAACGCCACACATAGGTGCACGTTCCTCCTGGCCACAATCTCGCCCGGTCAGAACAAGCTCAAGCTCTTTGGATGCAATTTTAGCATCATCAAAGAACATTTCATAAAAGTCGCCTAAACGGAAAAACAAAAGTGTATCCGGATAGTTTTTCTTAATCTGGAAATATTGTTCCATCATCGGAGAGAGCTTAGCCATTTTTTACCTCAGTACCTTAAAGTTATTTTTCAGTTAGATTAGTGACATCCACCACAGCTGTCGCAGCTACCATTGCAATGGTGCTCTTCTGCAGGTGTGCAGGTTGCAGGGTCCTGACCGTCTACGCAGAGAGCAAGAATACCCATAATTTCGTTCAT
>JAZSJL010000051.1:0-3507 GCA_045534355.1 Acutalibacteraceae bacterium | reverse complement strand
ATTCCGCCGCCCATTTGATTCATGGCAGCAGCTGCCGCAGCGTCTGCTGCAGGATCTTTAATATCTGCAACCAAGCTCTCCGTAGTAAGAACCATGGCAGCAACACTTGCCGCATTTTGCAAAGCACTTCTGGTTACTTTTGCAGGATCAACAATTCCTGCAGCAAGCATGTCGCAATATTCTTCCTTAAAGGCGTCAAAACCATAGTTAATATCGGAATTTTTACGAATGTTTTCAAGGATTACAGAGCCTTCAAGACCGCTGTTTGCAGCAATCTGGCGAACAGGCTCTTCAATAGCCTTGCGAACGATTTTGGCACCTGTGATTTCGTCTGCATCTGTAAGGGTTGCAATGTACTCATCAAGAGCAGGAATTGCATTGAGAAGTGCAACACCACCACCTGCAACGAAGCCTTCCTCAATAGCTGCCTTTGTAGCTGCAAGAGCGTCCTCAATACGGAGCTTCATCTCCATCATTTCTGTTTCAGTTGCAGCACCAACACGGATAACAGCAACACCACCTGCAAGCTTTGCGAGTCTTTCCTGAAGCTTTTCTCTGTCGAAGTCAGATGTTGTAACCTCAATCTGAGCCTTAATCTGATTAACTCTTGCTGCGATTTCATCAGGATTACCTGCACCGTCAACAATGATTGTTGTTTCCTTTGAAATCTTAATCTGTCTTGCACGACCAAGCTGTGCAACCTGAGCATCCTTAAGCTCAAGACCAAGCTCCTCTGTGATAACCTCACCACCTGTAAGGATAGCAATATCACGGAGCATTTCTTTTCTTCTGTCGCCAAAGCCGGGAGCCTTAACACCAACACAGGTGAAGGTACCTCTGAGCTTGTTTACAAGGAGTGTTGCAAGAGCCTCGCCCTCAATATCCTCTGCAACGATAACAAGCTTTTTACCTGCCTGAACGATTTTTTCAAGGAGAGGAAGCACCTCCTGAATTGAAGAAATCTTTTTATCTGTAATAAGAATGAATGGGTCGTCGATAATAGCTTCCATCTTATCGGTATCTGTTACCATATAAGGTGAAATGTAGCCACGGTCAAACTGCATACCCTCAACAACGTCACAGCTTGTTTCAGCAGTTTTGCTTTCCTCAACTGTGATTACACCGTCTGCAGTAACCTTTTCCATAGCCTCTGCAATAAGAGTACCAACGCTCTCGTCTGCAGAAGATACTGTTGCAATTCTTGCAATATCGCTTGAGGACTCAACAGGCTTTGAGTTTGCCTTGATTGCCTCTACAACGCAAGCAACTGCATTTTTGATACCCTTCTTGAGTACCATTGGGTTTGCGCCTGCAACAACGTTTTTCATACCCTCACGAACAAGAGCCTGTGCAAGGAGTGTAGCTGTTGTTGTACCGTCACCTGCAACGTCGTTTGTTTTTGTGGCAACCTCTTTAACCAGCTGTGCACCCATATTCTCGAATACGTCCTCAAGCTCAATCTCTTTAGCAATTGTAACGCCATCGTTTGTGATGAGAGGAGCACCGTATTTTTTATCGAGAACAACGTTTCTGCCTCTTGGGCCTAATGTGATTTTAACTGTGTTTGAAAGCTTGTCGATACCTGCCTGGAGTGCACGACGAGCTTCTTCACCATAAATGATCTGCTTTGCCATTTATAAAAACCTCCGAATGATTGATATTATAAAATGATTATTCAACTATTGCAAGAATGTCGCTCTGGCGAACGATAATGAGCGCTTCGCCGTCGATTTTAACCTCTGTGCCTGAATATTTGCTAAGGATAACCTTATCGCCAACCTTAACCTCCATTTTGATTTCCTTGCCATCAACAATAGCGCCCGGGCCTACAGCAATGATTTCTGCAGTCTGTGGCTTTTCCTGGGCTGTTGCTGCAAGAATGATGCCACCCTTTGTTGTTTCCTCTGCTTCGCAGAATTTAAGAACAACTCTGTCGCCTAATGGTTTGAGTGTCATAAAAATGCCTCCTAATGTATATAAAGTTATTTTAATCAGATATATATTATATTTCTTTTGAATAGAATTATCAAGTCTTTTAATCAAAAGAAACTAAAAACATAAAATAAATGCAGCACGTAAAATATTTGACATATGTAAATTTAACTGATAGAATTAAATAAACTGAATCAGGGGGATGATGGTGTGTCCGATGCGAAGAGGGAAGATAGCTATGGCAAGATTGTAAAAATCCTGCAAATACTATCTTTTATTTTTATGCTTGCAACACTTGTTGTATGCATAGTCTTTATGAAGAAAAACAACATTTCCGTAAGCAACGTGGATGCCCTTACACAGTACCTTACAGGTGGCACGCTGACAATTGCGCTTATAATAATCGGCTTCAGCGTTGTAAAAAGCTTTGCTCTTATTTTCCCGCCTGCCGTTCTTTTCGTGCTTTCGGGTATAGTTTTTGAAAATATGCTCACAGCAGTTGTTGTGAATGTGGTTGCCACAGCCTGTAGTCTGATTTTACCGTATTTTCTTGGTAGATTTATGGGTATGGATATGGTAAATTCCCTTAAAATACGCTTTAAGGCAATCAAGAAGTTAGATGATTTTACAGGGTCAAACTCCTTTGCAGTTGTGTTTGTCTTTAAGGCAGGTGGGCTTATGCCGTCAGACCTGAGTAGCCTTATTTTCGGTGCTATGAATATTCCGTTTGGTAAGTATTTTGTTGCATCAAACCTTGGTCTTTTGGTGCTTAACGTATTGTGGACTCTCCTTGGCGCAAAGGGAGATTTATCTAATCCCTTTACGTTCCTTTATGCACTTCCTGCTTTGCTTTTTGCGATACTTGCATCTGTAATTATGAGCAAAAGGCAGAAAAAGAAAGCGTTAGTAAATAATCAATCCGAAAAAGAAACGGAGGAAATAAAATGAAAAGCTATGATGTAATCGTAATTGGTGCAGGTAATGGTGGTCTTGCTGCTGCAGCAAACTGTGCCAAGGCAGGTCTTTCAACGCTTCTGCTTGAAAGACACAACATTCCCGGTGGCTCTGCATCTTCATTTGTAAGGGGCAGATTCGAGTTTGAGCCATCACTTCACGAGCTCGCAGGTATCGGCGATGAAAAAGAGGTTGGCACCATTGAAGAGGTGTTCAATCGTATTGATGCAAAGGTTGACTGGTGCAGGCACGACTCAACCTTCCGTCTTGTTGTTCCTGCAAAGGAGGGGGATGAGGATGCTTTCGTAAATGAAGATGGTGTTCTCGTTACGGTTGATGCCCGTATGCCTGTCGGCTTTGAAGCATTTTCAAGAAAGCTTGATGAGATTGTTCCCGGCTCATACGAGAGCTGCAGAAAGGCATTTGACCTTTCAATAAATATGTTCAAGGCATTTGAATGTATGGATGACCCTTCTAAAATTCCGGGTAGCCTTAAGGACGTTCCCGATATTATGAGAATGGTATCCCACACAATGACAGAGGCTCTCGATGCTCTTGGTATGCCAAAGAAGGCACAGGATATTTTCAATACCTACTGGTGCTATATGGGCTCACCTGCAT
>JAZSJL010000163.1:0-6245 GCA_045534355.1 Acutalibacteraceae bacterium | reverse complement strand
CTGGGCAACAAAGTTCAGGCAAAGGTTTTCCACAAAAACTCTTTGGCTGTTCCAGAGGGGCTCTATAATCGTTTCGGAGCTATCATTCTTCCTTGTGGGACTTATCGGTGGTAAGGAAAATGGCTTTTATAAGAAAAAGCTACCTATGACCCTTGCTATGATGTGTGGTACCAGTCTTGAAATGGTTTTCTACGGAACAAAGAAGATTATTGAGCAGGAAATTAATTTTGAGGTGCTTGACTACTGTGAATGGCAGAATGGCTACAGAGTTGAGGCTACCGTGAATCTGCTTACGGGCTATATTAATAAGGTTAGAGGAATTGCTCTTACCAAGATAAATACAATGCTTTTGTCAAGGTGGGCCGGGTTTGAGTCAGGTCTTACTGCTGTGCAGACACAGGACACAATGTGGAAAATGTTTATTGCAGCATTTGGTCCACAGTTAATTTTTGATGTGCTTAGTCTGGTGCCTATGTTCTTCTACAATATAGACCAGAAAACGAGAGAAAAAATGTACCTTGACCTTGAACGTACACGTGCAGCTACAGCAGCCACAGAAAAGAAAAATTCGGATGTGGCAGAGTAGTGTGTGCTCAAAAACGTATTAAACGGTGCTCTTGAAAGTATGAGCAGTATTCTCCGGTATTTTTAATAACTTCACCGTCATCGGAAGTGTCGATGACGGTGTTTTTTTGCTTCTTTAAATGTGAAAGGGTTTGAATAAAATTACTACTAAAACAAACACTAATTATATTATAAATGAGGGGGAACAGAATGGAATCGACCTGGCACAAAAATATACAGAGAGTATCGTTTGAGCGATTGAATGAAAACAAAAACACCGATGTGCTGATAATTGGTGGTGGAATAGCAGGGATTTTATGTGCCTACAGATTAAAAATGGCAGGTGTGGAGTGCCTGCTGACGGAAGCGACGGAGATTTGTGGCGGAATTACCCAAAATACCACGGCTAAAATAACTCTGCAGCATGGCGCAATATTCCATAAAATGATAACTCGCTTCGGACAAGATAAGGCAAAACGATATGTGGATGCACAAATTCGGGCAAACAAAGAATATGAAAAGCTTTGTGGGAATACAGACTGCGATTACGAAAAGAAGGATTCTTACGTTTATTCCTTGTGTGACAGAAAAATAATAGAGGATGAGGTTAACGCTCTTAAACAGCTTGGTATAAAAGCCCGATTCTCTCATGGTGTAGATATTCCTGTTGACGTTGCAGGGGCAGTGCTTGTAGAGAATCAGGCACAGTTCCACCCTTTGAAATTTATATATGGTATTTCGAAAGACCTGCCTATTTTCGAAAACACTAAGGTTTTGGAGTTAAAGCCCGGCAAGGCAGTTACCAATCACGGCACCATAACGTATAAAAAATTGATTATAGCCACTCATTTCCCCATACTGAACAAACATGGGGGATATTCATTAAAGCTCTATCAACACCGATCATATGTTATTGCACTTGAAAATGCACAAAATGTAAAAGGGATGTACGTAGACGAAGCAGATACGGGGCTTTCCTTCCGAAATTATGGTAATCTTCTGCTTCTTGGTGGTGGTGGCCACCGAACAGGTAAACAGGGTGGATGCTGGCAGGAGCTGGAAGCGTTTGCAAAAAAGCACTATCCGAATTCGCAGATTGTCGGTAAGTGGGCAACACAGGATTGTATGAGCCTGGATGGAATACCGTATATCGGTCAATACTCTGAATCTACACCGGATATCTACGTGGCAACGGGCTTCAACAAGTGGGGTATGACAAATGCTATGGTTGCAGCAGATATATTATGTGATTTCGTGCAAGGAAAAAGCAATAAGTATGAAGAAGTGTTTTCCCCTTCACGGAGTATTCTGCACCCGAAGCTTCTTGGCAATATTTTTGAAACAACAATAGGTCTTTTGACACCTACTGCACCACGGTGCCCACATCTGGGTTGTGCTCTTAAATATAACCGTGACGAGCATACGTGGGATTGTCCTTGCCACGGCTCTCGGTTTATGCCGGACGGCAAGCTTATTGATAACCCGGCAACCGATGATCATCAAAATATAAAAGGACTAAAACCTTAACAAAAGCCGATACCAAAGACCAAAAGTCAAAGGTATCGGCTTTTTCTGTTAAATATCACTTAACTCATTCAAATCGTTGGTAGGAGGCAGACAGCTGTGTCCACGGCAAACGTAATATGTTGTTTTGCCGTTTTTGATAGGAAAATCCTTTGTAGGTTCTTTAAGAATAACTATTGCGTTAATCGGTAAGGTAAGAGATAACTCCCTTTCATTTGCGTGTTTATCAATCACAACTGTTATTTTTATGGGTGGCTCATTTGCTTCCAGTAGCGCTTTTAAAAACATAGCGTGACTTGTTGGATATTGCAATGCATTTGCTGTAATAAAATCAATCTGCTTTTTTGCAGACTCCTTGTATTTTGGCTTATCGGTGAGCAATGAGAGTCTGACCAGATTATAGCACATCAGCGAGTTACCGCTTGGTATAGCCCCGTCGTAGGTTTCCTTTGGGCGTAATATCAGTTTTTCGTGCTCTTTGCCGTACAAATAAAAACCACCCGTATTATCACCAAAATCTGATAAAGCTTTATCACACAAAGCTTGTGCACGGCGCAAATAATCATCTTCTAATGTGGCACGGTACAGCTTCAATTGGGCAAATATATATGAGGCATAATCGTCCAAAAATCCTTTTGTGCCTCGTTTGCCTGAATGAAAGCTGACGAAAAGGGTATGGTACTCGCAAAGATTATTTTGGATGAAAACATCTGCTTTTTTTGCAGCAGACAGATACTTCTCCTTTTTGCTCACAAGGTACAGGTCGCACATTGCAGCTATCATTAAGCTATTCCATGACGTTAAGATTTTTTCGTCACGGTGAAGAGAAAATCGTTTTTTTCGATAAGTTTCAAGCACAGGCAGGCACGGCTCAAGGGCTGTGTCACAAGGGTCGCTTTTTAGTAAATTGGGAATGCTTTTACCTTCAAAATTCCCATTTTCACTAATATCAAAGTGGTGGTTGAAACGATCGCCATCTACCCTCCCAAGGACTTGCGTTATTTCTTTTGGTGTGAACAGATAATATTTGCCTTCCTCACCCTCGCTGTCTGCATCCTGTGAACTGAAAAATCCACCTTCCGGAGATGTCATTTCCCGAAGGATATAGCTTGCTGTTTTTTCGGCAATTTGAAGGTATAACTCTTTATTGGTTACGGTATAGACTTTGCAATAAGCGAGAATCAGAAGAGCATTGTCGTACAGCATTTTTTCAAAATGTGGAACTAAAAATTTGTTGTCAGTAGAATAACGACAAAAGCCAAAGCCTATATGGTCAAAAATTCCACCTCGGTACATCTGTATTAACGTTTGCTCTGCCATATTCAGACATTCCTCTGTTTTATGGCGTTGGTAGTAATCGAGCAGAAACAGTATGTTGTGTGGTGTAGGGAATTTGGGTGCATGACCGAAGCCACCATGTTTTTTATCGTATAATCGCTTGTATTGCAATACTGCCGGACGTGTCAGATCAACGTCGGTTTTATTTTTATTGGCTTCGGTTTGGCTAAGGTGATTTATTATTTCGTTGGCTTGTTGCAACAAACCGTTACGGTTGGTAACCCATTTTTCGTGTATTGCGATTAGTAGTTCACGAAACCCGATCATACCATATCGGGAAGCTTTTGGGAAATACGTTCCTGCAAAAAATGGCTCCTGGTTTGCTGTCATAAATATACTGGTGGGCCACCCTCCACTTCCTGTGAAGGCTTGGCATACCGACATATAAACACTATCGATGTCCGGTCTTTCTTCCTTATCAACTTTAATGGATATGAAGTATTTATTCAACAGCTCAGCTATTTCTTCATCTTCAAAGCTTTCGTGGGCAAGCACGTGGCACCAATGACACGCACTGTACCCGATGCTTAAAAAAACAGGTTTGTCCTCTTTTGTTGCACGCTGAAAAGCTTCGCTTCCCCAAGGATACCAATCAACCGGATTATCCTTGTGCTGAAGCAAATAAGGGCTGGTTTCGTTTGCTAATCTGTTACTCATATTGAAATTTATTTATCAAAGGATACAGGGTTTGTTTCGTTGTTTGCAAAAGCATCGGGACCTGGATCTGACATTGAAAAATACATACGAGCAGCTTTAGTTGTACCGAAATCTCTGTTGGAGCCTGAATTTTGCACTTTGTTGAACGCATTACGGAACATCTGGTTGTGTGCTTCCTCACGGTTTAATAAAAAGTCGATGGTTTCACGAACCTTCTCGTCATCAATCTGACGGTAGAGATATTCATAAACTACCTTTGCTCGCTGTTCAGATGCAATATTACTTAAAAGATCTGCACACAAATCACCTGTAACGGTTACGTAGTCGGCAGTCCAGGAATAGCCCGAAGCATTGATGAGTCCCGGATTCAAGCCGAGTATAACGTGGGATTGGATTTCTCCGCTTGGTACCTTCTCGGCATCCACGTCGTGGCCGTTGAGCAGGTTGATTGTTTGTGCAATCATTTCCATATGACCCAGCTCCTCGGCTGCAATATCAAGAAAAAGGTCTTTGATTTCAGGGTCCTTGATTCTGAAGCTTTGGGATATATATTGCATTGCTGCCTTTAGCTCACCATTACCACCACCCAGCTGCTCCTGAAGTAACGCTGCATATTGAGGATTGGGTTTTTCTACTGCGACAGGATGAAAAAGAAGCTTTTCGTGTTTAAACATATTACTACCTCCGTTGTTTTTTACATTTACTTTTCCCGTTTTATGTAAGAATATACCGGAGTTCGTAAAAAGAATGCTTATCAATTAAAATGCTAAACGAGGAAAACCGTGAGGTCATAAAAAGTGAAAAATTTATACAATATAATTTAAAGAAATAGCTTATAAAAGAAAAAATATTAAAAAATTATCAAAAATTTTAAAAAAACATTGCAATGAGTTCGCACTTATGCTAAAATTAACCAAAAGACATTTAGTACAAATGCGAATTAAGTGTAGGAGGCGTAATATGGCGTACAAAAAATCTGGTATTACAAAGCATGAGATATTAAAAACAGCAATACAGCTTTTTTTTGAAAAAGGCTATTCCAATGTATCTCCCAATATAATAGCAAAATCACTTGACATGAGCACAGGAACCCTTACATATTATTACCCAACAAAAGAACATATGTTGAATGTGCTTGTTGATGACCTTTGTAAGTTTCAAAGAAAGCTTATTGATGATGAAACGAAGGAAGGTATAAGCTCGGTAATGGCAGTTTGCCTTGAGCTTATGACAATGGCTTCAGCTTGTGAAGGTAATCCTATCGCAAAGGATTTCTTTATTTCTTCCTATCAAAGTCCTGTAACACTAAAAATAATTCGTGAAAACGATACAGAGCGCTCTAAAGAGGTTTATAAAGATTATTGCAAGGGCTGGACTGATGAGCAATTTGAAGAAGCTGAAATTTTAGTTTCGGGGATTGAATATGCAACGCTTATGTCACTTGATGAACACGTTTCCCTTGAGACTCGGATTTCAGAAGCTCTTGACAAAATATTATATGTATATAATGTTCCGAAAGAAGTTCGTGAAACCAAAATCAAAAAAGCATTAAGCTATGATTATAAACATATCGGAGAACGAATTTTCAAGGAGTTCAAAGAATATGTTGATAAAACAACAGAAGAAACCTTTGAGCAAATGCTCATAGATGCAGAAAAAGCTACCGGTTTCACAAATGCAAAGAGCGGCAGTGTCCATACCGAGTAATATTGCAGAAGGACACGATAGAAACTCAGATAAAGAGTTTAGCCGGTTTTTGTGTGTTTCAAGAGGAGCTTTAGCAGAATTGGAAACTCAACTTATAATAGCCAAAACTTAGATTATATAAATCAAGAACAAATGACAAACATATCAAATAATTGCTATGAAATTGGCAAAATGATAAATGGACTTTTGAAAAGAATAAAATAGCTACCAGCTGCCAGGTAAGAATTCTGGGGACTGGCGACTATATTCCTGAAAGGAAGATACTATGAAAACAAAATCTAACAGAACATTAAGAAATATATTGAGTACAGCTCTGTGCCTTGCTCTTGTTATGAGCTATGTGCCTATGGTGGGAGTAACTGCAAAGGCTTTGTCGGACGGTGTTACGGACGCTTCAATTTATGACGGCGACCGTGACGGAAGATACGAAATTGGCTCTTCAGAGCAGCTGACGG
>JAZSJL010000222.1:0-3067 GCA_045534355.1 Acutalibacteraceae bacterium | reverse complement strand
GAGAGTACGGGTTTCAACCTCAATCTTGACGGTGTGGCCGATTTTCTCTCGGAGCGCCTTGACAGCAGGGGTAATACCTCCCTTTGCATCTATGTGGTTATCCTTAAGCATAGCGCAGTCAGAAAGATTGTATCTGTGGTTTTTACCACCACCACAGGTAACAGCGTATTTTTGTAAGGAACGAAGCCCCGGGAGAGTCTTTCTTGTGTCTGCAATTGTTCCTTTTGTACCTGCAATCTCCTTAACACAAGCGTTGGTAATGGTAGCAATACCACTCATATGCTGTATAAGGTTGAGCGCAGTTCTTTCACCCTTAAGGAGCTTAACAGTTTTACCCTTAAGCTCTGCAATAAGGTCACCCTTCTTTATTTCGTCGCCATCTTTTTTGTGAATAACGCAGGTAAAGGAGTCATCTAAAAGAGAAAATACTCTCATAGCAACGTCAATACCACACAAAACACCGTCTGCCTTTGCAACGAAGATTGCTTCGCTTGTGTGGTTTTCACAGAGAAGATAATCTGTAGCCACGTCTATGTAGCTGATATCCTCCTTGATAGCGTTTTTAATAAGGTCATCAACATAAAATTGGGGTAAAATCATTTGTCTACCTCCTTGAGAATAATATATGCTACCGTTGCCAGCGATAAAGCCTCGCAATAGTCAGCTGTAACGGCGAATTTACTGTTTTTGAGTCTTTGCAAAATGCTTTCGATTCGTAGCTTTGCATTGTGTATAGCGCCCTCGTCAGGGATAACGAAATATGCTCTTTGCAGAGTTTCACGTATTTCCGTACGGGTGCCTTTAGGTAACGGAGCGCCTGTATAAACGGTTTTCTCCTCGTTTTCGGGGATTGAAACACTGTAGAAGCCTGCCTGTATGCACCTTGTAATATCCTCTGCAGCCCTTCTGCCAAACACAAGAGCCTCTAAAAGAGAGTTACTTGCAAGTCTGTTTTTGCCGTGTACTCCTGTACAGGAGCACTCACCTGCAGCATATAAACGGGGGAGAGTTGTTCTTGCATTAAGGTCAACCTCAATACCACCCATAAGGTAATGCTGACAGGGGAAAACAGGAATCAAATCCTTTGAAATATCTACACCCTGTTTAAGACAGCCTGCATATATGCCGGGAAAGCGTTTTTTAAGGTACTCCTCACCCTTATAGCGTATGTCAAGGTAGAAGCTGTTGCTGCCTAAACGGCGTGATTCCATAATGATTGAACGTGAAACCACGTCTCTCGGAGCAAGCTCAAGACGTTCATCGTACCTATCCATAAAGCGCTCCTTGTTGCAGTTGAGAAGGTATGCACCCTCACCACGTACAGCCTCACTTATGAGAAACTGCTCTCTGTTTGCACCGTTGAAGGCTGTGGGGTGGAATTGAACGTAGCTCAAATTCTTAATTGATGCACCCATTTCGTAGGCAAGGCGAATACCATCGCCTGTTGCAACGGATGGGTTGGTGGTGTACTTGTAAACTCTGCCTATGCCACCTGATGCCAAAAGGCAGAAATCAGCATAAACTGTTTTATGCTCGCTACCACTCATAATTTCTATTCTGAAGCCGTTTTTTATACGGCACATAGAGGTAACCATTGTTTCGTCTGCAAGGGTAACATTTGGCAGAGCCTCAACCTGAAGCATAAGCTTGTCTACCATTTCCTTGCCCGATGTGTCCTTGTGGTGAACAATTCTTCTTCTGCAATGGCCACCCTCAAGGGTTTTTATGAGTTCACCGTTTTCGTCACGGTCATATTCTACGCCGTAGTCAATGGTTTTCAAAACGTCTGAGGGACCCTCTGTGCACAAAAGTGTTACGGCATCAAGGTCATTTTCTCTTTTACCTGCAATGAGCGTATCCTCAACGTGCAGGTCGTAGCTGTCGTTTTCCAAATCCAGCACACAGGCAACACCACCCTGTGCAAGGGAGCTGTTTGACTGGTGACGCTCTTTTTTTGAAAGAAGAAGCACGTCTACGTCTTGCGGGAAGTTAAGGGCTGCATAGAGTCCTGCAATACCGGAGCCGACAATAACAACGGTATATTTTTTATTTAATTCGGAAAGGTTCATTTTATTACCCCAATTCCAACATGCGATTAATACTGATAAGCGCCTTTTGTCTTAACTCCTCAGGCAACTCGATTGCCTCGCCGCCGTTACCGAGAAGAGCGTTGTATATATCCTCTAATGAGATTTTTTTCATATCCTCACAGCAAAGCTTTTCGGGGGAGAGCTGAATGAAGCGTTCACCGTTTTCTTCATGCAGCGCAAGGTAATCAACAACACCACGCTCTGTACCGATAATAATCTCACCCGGTGTTTCTTTAGCATATTTTATAATCTCGCTTGTAGCTCCTACCATATCTGCAAGGTCAACAACCTCTTTTGGTGACTCGGGGTGTACTGCAAATTTTGCAGTTGGGTGAGCTGATTTACAAGCTAAAACGTCCTCTTTTGTAAGCTGAGCGTGTACAGGGCAGTAGCCGTCCCAAAGCACAATATTTTTGTGAGGGAGCCTTGCCTTTACGTAGGAGCCCAGGTGCCGGTCGGGAATGAAAAGTATTTCGGGAGCATTGAGCTTTTCTACAATCTTTATTGCAGAGGAGCTTGTAACACAAACGTCGCACTCAGCCTTGAGGGCTGCTGTTGTGTTAATATATGCAACCACCCGTGCATCAGGATTACTCTCTTTATAATTTCTTACCCTGGATGGTGCAATCTGCTCTGCCATAGGGCAGGTGGCACTTGCAACAGGGAGAATGGTTTCTGTTTCGGGTGAAAGAATTTTAACGCTTTCTGCCATGAAGCGTACGCCACACATAACAACCCTTTTTGCCTTTATTTCGGCAGCCTTTTTGCTGAGGAAGAAGCTGTCGCCTGTAATATCGGCAATATCAATAATATCGGGTTCCTGGTAGGTGTGGGCAAGTATAACTGTACCCGTTTCCTTTTTTAACTGTTCGATTTTGTTTTTTAACTCGGTAGTAGTCAAAAAAATCACCTCTGTAAGACCACATAATCATACATAATAATTATAACATTATTTTGCATTTTATCAATAAGAAAAT
>JAZSJL010000277.1:0-6211 GCA_045534355.1 Acutalibacteraceae bacterium | reverse complement strand
CCTTTATATGTACTGTGCAAAGAAGGTCGTTATACCCTCTTTCTTTTGCAATAAGGAATCAAATCTTGAAATATACTCAAAGGGGAATTTGTAATTGAAAATTCTTTCAATCTTATCAATGCCGGGAGATAAAAGCTTTGTTACGGAGCCTGCACCTACAGAAAGAATGTGCTGATATTCCTCCATCATAAGAATATTATATTCACATTCCTTACCATTCTTGCACCAGCCAACGTTTTCAAAATTACCTAAAGCCTTGCTCTGGCGATACATATAGTATGGTCGGTAGCCTGAATTTATAAGCGTCTCAAAGGAATAATCAAGCATTGCTTCAATATTCTTTTCAGTAACGCTGTCCTTTTCATTTTCTGTAACAAGTGTTGAGGAGCGTTTAAGAGCAAGGGTATGCACGGTTATATTCTCTGCGCCAAGCTCTATGGCTCTGTCTACACTTCTTTTAAAGCTTTCAAGAGTATCTGTAGGGAGACCTGCAATCAAATCCATATTCACACAATCGAAGCCTATTTCTCTTGCAAGGAAATATTTTTCCTCTGTAAGAGCTGTTGTGTGGCACCTGCCAATCTCCTTTAAAACAGAATCATTAAAGGTCTGTGGATTTATGCTTATTCTGTTAACTCCGTGCTTTTTTAGCACCTGAAGCTTTTCTTTTGTAATAGTATCGGGGCGACCTGCCTCAACCGTGTACTCTCTGCACTCCGACAAATCAAAGTTTTTCTCAATTACAGTCATTACAGTATCTAACTGCTGTGCAGTAAGAGTGGTAGGTGTACCTCCACCCCAATAGATGGTTGTTAATCTTAAATTGTTTTCCTTCGCCTTTTTTGCTGTAAATTCAAGCTCAAGGCAAAGCTTTTCAACGTACTCGGGAACCAGCTTCCTTGCTGACTCTGTACCAATAGAGTGAGAAACAAATGAACAGTAGCTACACCTTGTAGGGCAAAACGGTATACTTATGTAAAGGCTGAAGGAATCCTTTGGGGAATTATTTATAATAGGTTGCTCTATTTTTGCAACCATATATGCAAGCTGTGTTTTTTTATCATCAACAAAAAAACGATGCCTGAAATATTCAATTGCAGACTTTTCACCCTCTGCCTCCATTTTATTGAGAAGCAGTTTAGAAGGTCTTACCCCTGTGAGCATTCCCCACTTGGGAGCAAAACCACACATATTTTTAAGAAGAGGGTACGCTCTCGAAAGAAGCTCATACTCCTCATCAACGCCCTCTGTTAAAGGCACATAGCCTTGGTTTTCTTCTGTTTTTCCGTTCAGACAAAGTTTTATATAAAACGAAACGCTTGTAGTTGTTTTCTTAATTTCCGTATACAGAAAGTTGCCGTTATCCTCTGCAAATTCCCTTAAAACAGTATTTTTTTCAAAGGGAAAGAAAAGAAACAACAGCTTCTCTGTTTCGTATACGTAGTTGTGGTTTATACAATAAATGTTCATAGATAAGGATTATGCTCCATCTCAAAATCAACTGTTGTGCTGTCACCGTGACCACACATTAAAGCAGTATCGGGTGGAAGATTTTTTATTTTCTTAAGAGATGCCATAAGCTGTGCATAGCTTCCACCATAAAGGTCTGTTCTGCCAACACTGCCTCTGAAAAGGGTATCCCCTGTAAAGGCAACCTTTTCACTTTCGCAATACAGCACCACTCCACCCAAGGTATGACCCGGGGTAGCAATCACCTTAAGTGATATGTTTCCCACCTGCAACACGTCACCATCATTTACGGTAACGTCTGCATAGCAGGGGTAAAACGGTAAGCCGAAGGCATCTGCGCCCGAAATAAATGAACTGCTCAATGCAGGTGCATCTGCCTCACCTACCACAACGCTTGCCTCGGGGTGCTTTTCTTTAAGCCTTGCCACACCTGAAACGTGGTCAAAATGTCCGTGGGTGCAGATTATATAAAGAAGCTTTTCAATACCACTTTCTTTAATAGCCATCTCGAGCCTCGGGGTGTAATCCCCTGCATCTATAACGGCACCACACTTATTCTCATCGCAAAGTATATAGCAGTTAGCGTCAACAAGACCTAACGGTAACACCTTAATATACATATCAGACACTCCAGATATCAGTATCGAAGCAGATTGTTACAGGACCATCGTTAACAAGGGAAACCTTCATATCTGCACCGAAAACACCTTTTTCTACTCGTTTTACGCCGTACTCTGTAAGCTTTTGGCAATACAGCTCGTAAAGCTCGTTGGCTCTTGTGGGCTCCTCGCTTGGAGTAAAGGATGGTCTGTTTCCCTTTTTGCAGTCAGCACATAAAGTGAATTGTGATATAGCAAGAACATCTCCATCTATATCAAGCACAGATAGATTCATTTTGCCGTTTTCATCCTCAAAAACTCTTAAGGATGCTGTTTTTCGTGCAAGTAAATCAGCGTGCTTTTCAGTATCACCCTTGCACACCCCCACGAGAATCATATAGCCCTTACCTGAAGAGCCGACAATTTTTCCGTCTACACTGACAGAGCTTTCTAAAACTCTTTGAATAACAGCCTTCATCAGCTACTACTCCTTGTTACATTTATAATTCCACTAATATTTTTAAGCTTTGAGATAACCACATTAAGGGAATCTGTACTCTTAACAGTTATGGTTATATAGATATAATATCTGCCATCCTTCATTTCTCTTGTGTTGATAGCATTTATCATAACCTTCATATCGGCAAGAAGTGTTGCCACATCTGCCATAAGTGCCGCTCGGTTCTCGCAATAAATAGCAAGACCTGCTTTAAATTCCTGATTTGCCGTGCTTGAAAGCCACCTGGCGCTGACCCATCTTTCAGGCTCCTCGCAGAAGGTAATATCAGCAGGCACGTTAGGACAATCCCTCTTGTGCACGGAAACGCCGTGTCCTCTTGTAATAAATCCGATAATTTCATCACCGGGAATAGGTGCACAGCACTTTGAAAGCTTAATAAGGCAATTATCTATACCCTCTATAGAAACACCCTCACCAACAGCCTTCTTTGCAGGCTTGCTTTCCTGAACCTTGATTTTATCAGGCTGGTGAGCACCGGAAAGCCTGTGGTACTCATCTCTTATAAACGGCAATAACCGTGATACGGGAACACCACCATAGCCTATTGCAGCATAGAAATCATCTACAGTAGCACAATGCTGACGCTCTGCAAGGGTTTCCACAAGTGCTGTAAATTCCTCGTCGGTAAAGCGCATTTTATTGCGCTTGATTTCTCTTTCAAGCTCTGACTTACCCTCAATAATATTTTCTTCCCTGCGTTCCTTTTTGAACCAGGCTCTGATTTTTGTTCTTGCGCTGCTTGTTTTTACAATACCCAGCCAATCTCTGCTTGGACCCTTGCCCTGCTGTGACGAGGTAAGAACCTCTACAATATCACCTGTTTGCACCTTGTAATCAAGGGGGACAATTCTGCCACCCACCTTGGCACCTACCATTTTCGTACCAACCTGTGTGTGAATTGCATAGGCGAAGTCTATAACCGTAGAGCCTGCGGGAAGGTTAATAACGTCTCCCTTTGGTGTGAACACAAACACCTCTTCGCTGACAAGGTCGCTTTTGATTGTTCTTACAATATCCTTAACGTCGTCTGCTTCCTTTTGTGCATCAAGAAGCTGACGAATCCATTGAAGTCTTTCCTCAAAGCGCTGTGTACCACTAAGACCCAATTTGTATTTCCAATGGGCAGCAATACCGAATTCTGCCGTGTGGTGCATTTCCCAGGTACGGATTTGCACCTCAAAGGGAATACCTGCTTTACCGATAACAGTTGTGTGCAAGGACTGGTACATATTTGGCTTCGGTGTAGATATATAGTCCTTGAATCTACCCGGAATAGGTGTAAACATATCGTGGATTATGCCAAGGCAGTCGTAGCACTCGATTGTAGTGTTAACAATAATTCTTACAGCATATATATCGTAAATCTCGCTGAAGGCTCTGTTTTGCATATACATTTTTCTGTATATGCCGTGAACACTTTTTATTCTTGCTTCAAGGGCTGCATTGGGCACTACCTTCTGCACACGCTCTGTGATCTGTTTTTTTATGGTTTCCAGGAATTCTCTACGGGATTTACCCTGTTTCTCCAGCTCATCCTCAATCTCCTTGTAGCCTACCGGATCAAGGAAGCTTATGGCTCTGTCCTCAAGCTCCTCCTTCATTGCCCTGATACCTAATCGGTGAGCAATAGGAGCATAAATTTCAAGGGTTTCAAGAGCCTTGTCACGCCTTTTCTGTGGTGCAACAAAATTAAGCGTACGCACGTTGTGAAGTCGGTCTGCAAGCTTAATGATAATAACTCTGATATCCTCTGACATAGCAAGGAGCATTTTTCGTACGTTCTCTGCCTGCTGCTCCTCTTTATCCTTAATATCAAGCGGCACCTTACCTAATTTTGTAAGTCCGTCTACAAGGTATGCTATTTCTCCACCAAATGCCTTTTCTATTTCTTCAAGAGTAATATCTGTATCCTCAACTGTATCGTGGAGCATAGCAGCACATACGGACTGGTAATCCATTCCGTAGTCAAGCACTATTTTAGCAACGGCAATAGGATGAATGATATACGGCTCACCTGAGGAGCGCATTTGCCCATCGTGGCATTTACATGCCAGCCTGAAGGCTCTGTCAATTATTTCCGTTTGCTCAACACCAAAAAGCTCCAATGCCTGCAGACGCAGTTCATTGTACATAAGCTCTACGTTTGTATTTCCACTCAATCCTATCACCCCCAACCATTAATTTACTGTCTGTACTTCTGTGCCTTATTAAAGACAACAGAATTCTCTATAGGATTTTTAACACTTTCTGCAGGAAGCATATAACAGCCATCTGCATAATTCAATATACCAAGCTCTGTCAAAACGTCCAGAGCAATAGAGCAATCTGCTACTTTTTCTGCAGAAAGACCCAACCTGTAGCAAAGCACCTCTGCAGAGTAACGCCAGTTGTTGTTCACTCGCATAAATCTGTAAATATCACCACAGAGCTCTCGTGTTACGCCAAGGGAAGCACCCTTTAATACGTCTGCACAAAAATCATCGTACACCTGATTTGACGAAATAACCTTATCATCATCAAGAGCGCTGAATTTTATATCCTTAATTTGTACGTTAATTCTTTCCTTACCCATATATTCACCTAAAGAAAGTCTTACTGCAACGTCTACCTTATCTGATTGCCTGAACGGGAATTCTGAAGCTGTAACAGAAAACATAACTGCACCTACAGAGCAACCGTTTTTCTGCAGGGTCATACGCATATGCTTACCGTTACCTACAGGCTGTAATGCTGTAATCTCCATATTATAAAGACCGAAAACCGGCTGTGGATTATCTGCACCGAAGGGAGCCAGCAGCTCTATTGATGAAAGAATTTCCGTATTGATTGATGCAGGGTTTAATTTACAATCTATAGAAAGCTCTGCAACAGGGCGAGGAAGATTCTCTGCATACTCATTTATCTTTTCCCTGAATTCGCTTATTCTTTCATTTTCCACGCTTAAGCCTGCTGCAAGAGTATGGCCACCATACTGCACGAGAGTATCCCTGCAATAAGAAAGTGCATCGTAAAGAGAGAAGCCGTCTATACTTCTGCCACTACCCTTTGCACAATCATCGTTTTCGGAAACAACTATACAGGGCTTGCCATATTTTTCAACAAGCCTTGATGCTACAATACCAATAACGCCTTGGTGCCAATCTCTGCCACTTACAACTATTACCCTACGGTATTTGATATTGGGTTCATTCTCTATTATTTCCACAGCAGCCTGAGTAATTCTGCTTTCTGTTTCCTGACGTTGTGAATTTGCCTGTGAAATTTCCTCTGCAAGAGCTTTTGCCTCGTTTTCATCGTCAGTAAGCAGGAGCTTTATTGCTCTCTCGGCAGAGCCCATACGACCTGCAGCATTTATTCTCGGACCTACCCTGAAGGCAAGTGATGATGCATCTAAAGGCCCTGTACTGCCACTTTCACAAAGAAGGGCAGAAATACCCTTGCGAAGAGTGTTGCTTTCAATGGCAAGGTTTATAAATGCCAAGCCACTTCTGACAATAATTCTGTTTTCACCCTTAAGGGAAACAATATCTGCCACAGTGCCCAAAGCAATAATATCTGCATATTGCTCCAAAAGCTCATAGCCCTCATTTCCATCAAGAGCTGAAATAAGCTTAAAGGCAAC
>JAZSJL010000036.1:0-3087 GCA_045534355.1 Acutalibacteraceae bacterium | reverse complement strand
AGGGCTGGAAGGGTCCTGTTGTAAGAAACCTTGCAACTACACATATGCTCGACAAGATTGCTGAAAGCTTCGGTGAAAAGTGCTACGAGGTACCCGTTGGCTTTAAGTACATATCCTCTAAAATCGACGAGGTGGACGCTGTTCTCGGTGGAGAGAGCTCCGGTGGTCTTACTGTTAGAGGTCACATTCACGGTAAGGACTCCGTTTATGCCGCATCTCTCTTTGCAGAAATGGTCAGCGTAACAGGGAAAACACCTTCACAGCTCCTCTCCGAGCTTCACAAGAAATACGGTGGCTACGTAATGGTTGAGGACGATATGAGCTTCGACCCTGAAATGAAGAAAACTGTTCAGAAAATTCTTCTTGAGGATAAGCAGTTACCTGAATTCAGCGACGAAATCATTAAGGTCAACTACACAGATGGCTGTAAAATCTACTTTAATGACGGCTTCGTTATCTGCCGTTTCTCCGGTACAGAGCCACTCCTTCGTATTTTTGCAGAAAGCACAAGTGCCGTAAGAGCAAAGGACTATATAAATACTATCAAGAAGTTCTTGTTTGAATAAAAACGCAAAACGTGTGGTTTCAAAACCACACGTTTTTAAATTAGGAATTCGGAATTAGGAATGAGGAATTAAGGGGAAGCTACGCTTCCAAACATTATAAGCTTCGCAAAAATTAAAGTGATGCGACAGCTCTGACCCTCTTGCGAGCGAAAGCTCGGAGGAGGGGGGACCACCGTAGGTGGTGGGTGGTACCCTTGCTGTTATTATTGTTCAGTTGGATAGAACAATTGTAAGGGCAGGATTGTAGCCTGCCCGTAAATAAAAAACAGAAGCAAAGAAAACAACGGGATCGCTGAAATCCGTCCCTTACAATTTTTATTCTTTGTTTTATCTTACTGTTGTGTACCATCCACCATTCCGCCCAAACTTAATTTTCGCAACAAGTTTACCTCCCGTGGCGTAGCTTATCAAAACAATGGTTTAGTCGGAGCATGGTCCCCCTTCCTCCCCGCCTTTGGCGTGCAAGAAGGTCAGGCTGTCGCTATCTGCTAATTGCCATTTGCTAACAGCTACTCTGCGAAGCACTGGTAGCTGGTAGCTGGCGACTGGCAGCTAACTGTCAATCTCTCATTTGCCAACGACAAAAAATCATGCTATAATAGAAGAAACAAAATTTTTCGGAGTAGGTTATGAATATAATACTTATTGGTATGCCAGGCTGTGGAAAAAGCACCGTTGGAGTTTTACTTGCAAAAAGTATGCTCTGCGACTTTGTGGACTCAGACCTTATAATCCAAAATAAATATAAAAAGAGCCTTTGCGATATAATCAACGAAGATGGTCTCACGGGCTTTACCGAAAAGGAAAACAGCGTACTCGCAGAGCTTATGTGCGAAAATTCTGTTGTAGCCACAGGTGGTAGCGCAGTTTACTGCCCACAGGGTATGGAAAACCTTAAGAAAAACGGCAAGGTAATTTACCTTAAACTCTCTCCAGAGGAAATAAAAAAGAGAATAAAAAACATTAAAACACGTGGCATAGCTATGAAGGAGGGCACCACAATAGAGGAGCTCTACAAGGAAAGATGTGCCCTGTATGAAAAATATGCAGATATTACCATAGACTGCGAAGGCACCACCCCCGAGGAGTGCGTAAATAAAATAATGGAGATGACAAATGAACAGCTCTCGCAGAGATAAAATACTTAACATAACATTTGCTCATTACTGATTTTTAAAAGCGTTGTGTCCTTGAACACAACGCTTTTAGTTTTTATATTTATTTTCAGATTAATCAACCGAGCATAGCTTTGGGATTATTAGTTTGAAATCGAATAAGAGGCAATATATTCCGTATCGGAATCGGTTGTGATTTTGGGGTCATTGACAGAAAAAGCTGTGTTTAAATCATTTTCTTTCGCAGCAAGGTCAAAATGGCAAAGTGCGATACCCATATCAATTTTTTGCATATCAAGCGATGTGCCCACAGAAAAACCTTTGCTTCTTTTCAGATAGAAATGTGCCGTATTTTCCATAACAACAATTCGCCAGGGCTGTTTATTCACAGCAGATGGAGCTAAGCGCACCATTTCAAGCAGGTGAGAAAATCTACCGGCTTTTTCTTTAGAAAGTGGTGTTGCAAAATTACCGTCAAAAAACAATTCTTCAAAAGGAAGTCTTTCGTTAGCATTGATTGCTTTTCGCATCATAGTTTCACGGACAGTCATCTTTTTTGATATATACCCCAAAGCGCTGGCACAGGGCATTATTTCATTATCGCCAAGATTCATAGCTGCCTCGTATGCAGGACGGTTCATTGTTCCACCCAGCCATACAGTGCCGATATCCAGAGACAGAGCATAAAGCACAAGCATCTCAAAGGAATAACCAAAAGCCTCTTCAGCGAAGCTCGAGCGTTTCATTTTACCTGCCACATACAAATCCGTACCGGTGACAACAGGGCAGACGAGCCCGTTTTCTTTTGCATTCATCAGCTTAAATTCCACCGGCAAATTATACGGATTTTCTATATTTGCCATAAAAGAAACTAAGCTTTCCTTGTGTTCAGGGCTGATTTCTCTGCCGTCATAGGTCCTGACACTTCTTCTGTTACGAATGAGTTGTGAAACGTTGTCCATTTTTCTCTCCTTTTGATTAGTCGAATTTATCTTATATTTTCATTTTATTATCGCCACTTTTTAATAATTATAACATAAAAAAGACAAATATTCAAATCCGTTTGCAGTCGGCGACTTCGTTAATCAAAAAGCAAAATAAATATTATCAAGCCCCTTCAAAATCCCAAAGCTAATCCCCTGAAAATTCCCGAATTTCAAACGAAAATTTACACTTTTTGTTGTGTTTTATAGCCTTTTCGATGTGAGATATGGGATGCGGGGAAGTTACGGAATAGGGGCAGAAAAAGCCCCCACTCGTAAGGAGTGGGGGGAGAGAAAATTGTTCTTTATTAACAAAAGACTATTACTTATTTGTTTTAATCTTATTAGCTTGATTAGTTATATGCTCATAAGGTGATTCAGGGTGCCTACTCCAAAAACGATTGATATCAAAGGAATGCTCGT
>JAZSJL010000372.1:0-2573 GCA_045534355.1 Acutalibacteraceae bacterium | reverse complement strand
GGATTGTGACTCGCTGTGAGAACAATACTTGAAGAACAATGAAGTCTTCTTACTGCAAATGAAAGCATTGGTGTTGGCATAAGTTCAGGATAAATATAAACTTTAATACCATTAGCCGCTAAAACAGCTGCCGCAGTCTTTGCTAAAACATCTGATTTTATTCTTGAGTCATAAGCAATAGCTACTGATGGATTTTCGAATGCTTCATTAAGATAATCAGCAAGACCTTGTGTTGCCTGACCTACCGTATAAACATTTATACGGTTAGTACCGGCACCTATAACACCACGAAGTCCACCTGTGCCGAATTCAAGGTTTCTGTAAAAACGGTCAAGAATTTCATCCTCCTTGCCGTCTACAGAAGCCAATTCCTCCTGCAAATCAGGGTCAAGCACAGCCTTTTCTCTCCAAAGCTTGTAAAGAGCATTTATATCATTCATAAGGAACTTCCTTTCGTATTAATTAGTACTTTAGAATTATATCACTATTATTATCTAAAATCAATTATCTAATAAAATTAGTGCGTATTTTTGCTTCATCTGCAGGGCGATTGACATTACTTTGCTTACCAATGTCAATGCACTTAAGAAGCCAAGCCATATTTTTTCCCAGGGTACGCATAATCTGTAAGCCCTCTTCGTCCTTTAAGACGTCCTCTGCCTTTGCACCATGCACCATATTCCAATAGCCTGATGAAACAACAGGCATACTGCTGATAGTGAAATATTTATTAAGAACGTCAAATGCAGCTGTTGAACCTGCTCTGCGACAGCTTAAGATTGCTGCACCGGGCTTATATTTGAAATTAGAGGAGCCTGCATAGAAGGCTCTGTCTAAAACTGCACAAATTGTACCTGACGGAGCAGCATAGTGTACAGCCGAGCCGAAAATGAAGCCGTCGGCATCCTTTGCCTTATCTATAAGCACATTGGCAACGTCATCGTTGAATACACAATGCCCACCGTTTAAAGCGCAACCACCACAACCGATACAGCCTCTCACAGGCTTATTGCCGAGCCAAAAAATTTCCGTATCAATACCTTCATTATTAAGCACTTTTTCTATTTCGCAAAGCGCTGTGTAGGTACAGCCCTTTTCGTGTGGGGCACCATTAACTAACAAAACCTTCATAATTCTCACCTATAATATTTAAAATTTCTTCTGGAGCATCAGTAATAAAATCAGGCTTAAGTGATTGAAGAAACGCTCTATCTCTGAAGCCCCATGTAACTGCAATACATTTCATACCTGAATTTCGTGCAGTTTCAATATCCACGTCAGAATCACCGACATAAACACATTGGTCAACTGTTACACCCAGAGCTTCAACTGCACAAAAAACAGAGTCAGGGCAAGGCTTTCTGCGTACACCCTCTTTTTCACCTACACAGTAGTCAAAAAGTGATGGAAAATATTTATCCGATAAAACCTGCACGGCAAAATCTGCCTTATTTGATACAACTGCAGTTTTTATACTTCTCTTTCGCAGCTCCTCAATAAGAGCAACAATCCCACTATAGGGTTTAGTCAGCACAGCAGAATTCTCCCTGTAGTGCTCTTTGAAGACCTCAAAACACTTATCAACTACCCATACGTCTGTGTTTTGTGGTACAGAGCGCTCAATAAGTAGCCTTATGCCGTTCCCCACAAAGGACCTAACCTCTTCCAACGTGCGCTGTGGCAGATTATTTTGTGACAGAGCAAAATTCACACTTGCAGTTAAATCACCTAAAGTGTCGAGAATTGTGCCGTCTAAATCGAAAATTACAGCCTTAAGCATCTTCTTCGGGACACTCCAAATCAACAATAGTATATTCTCTGCCTAAAGCAGGTAGAACTCTTTCTTTTAAATCTGCTGTGGCAAAGCGAACGGTAGCAGAATTAACACAAGGGTGACAACCGAAATACTCCTCTTTAAAAACATTTTTCTCAATGAGAAGTTCAATTTTCTTTTCCTTATCAAACATAAGAGCAAGTACAGTTAAGGAGCCCGGGGTAACGTTAAGAAGCTCCTCCATCTGCTCACCACTTGCAAAGGAAAGCCTTGAAGAATTTATCTGTGCAGAAAGATACTTTGTTTTAAAAACCATATCACCCGGAATAAGGAGCATATAAAACTTGGTCTGCTGACGGTTGCAAAGCAATAGGTTCTTGCAGATTTTTGCATCAATAACCTTTTCTATTTCCTCACAAAGCTCAATGGTATGCGCCTCGTCGTGTTCAGCCCTTATGTACTCTACACCGTTTTCTTCAAGGAAAAGGTAGCTTTGCATTTCCTTTTCGGTTGCTGTTGATTCAGGGTGAGTTGTGTAAGTTTGTGGATTGATATACATTTTTAAACCTCTTAAATTGGCAAAAAGGGAGTACGAATACTCCCCTTTTATTTATGAATTTTTAGTTTATTTCTTTACTCTGGACATAACATCTGCCACGTTCTCTGCAATAGCTTCGTTTGTAAGGTAGCCAAGAGAGTTTGTTTCGTAGTAGTGCCTTCTGTCGTAGATATCTCTACCCTGCTCTATATATCCCTGTGTTTCGCGAAGAATGTAGTCATTAGGAGCCACACAGTAGCC
>JAZSJL010000340.1:0-2381 GCA_045534355.1 Acutalibacteraceae bacterium | reverse complement strand
CTACCTGTAAGCCTAACTGAGCTACCATACCGAAAACAAGCAACGCACCGAAACGGTCTCTTGCACGCATTCCGATATATATACCACGACAAATAAGTGCTACGAACAAAAGAAGAATTATAAAGCAACCAACAAAACCCAGCTCCTCAGCAACAACAGAGAAAATAAAGTCTGTGTGGCACTCTGAAACGTAAAGATATTTCTGCTTTGAGTTACCAATACCTGCACCAAGGAAGCCACCCGAGCCCAAAGCGTAAAGGGAGTGGTTTATCTGCCAGCGTGCTTTATCCGGCTGGTAGTCCTTAATGAGCCAGGATTTAATACGCTCTGCCATATAGTCCTTTAAAACAGGAACATTTTCGTAGTTGAATATAACATAGGTTACTACAACAACAGCTATAACCACGCCGATGTAGAACCAGCTTTTTTTAGCTTCACCCATCCAGAGCATTACAACACCTATCAGCCCAATAAGAATTGTACCTGAAAGGTGGCTACTTGCAATAACAGGTATTGCTGTTAAGCCTACAATCATAAGGTAGAAGAAAAGCGACGTAGTTGATGCCTTAAGCGTCAGGTTAAGACCTGTTTTTCTGTTGAGTGCAACTAACCACTTTGCTTTTGACGGTCTGTCGCTTACAAGCTTTTTTCTATCCTTGTCTAAACCATAAGCAAGGTAAATAATAAGACAGCACTTTGCAAGCTCGGATGGCTGGAAGCTGAGCAAGCCTAAGTCGAGCCATCTTCTGATTTCTGCATCGCCGTTCTGAAAAAGGGCTGCTGCTACCAGCGCAACCGATAAAATCCACAAAACAAGTGCAAATTTCTTCAAATACGCATAATTGATATGGGAGGCTACCCATATACCCACAACGCCCACGACAGCAAAAATAAGCTGTCTTTTAAAATAATAGTAGCTGTCTCCACCTTCAAAATGAAAAGCATAAACGTAGCTTGAGGAGAGAAGCATTATTAGTCCTATAGCCAAAATCACAAGCATTAATATAAAAAACGGAACGTCCATACCATTTTTTACAATAAGGTCGTTGATTTTTTTCTTTGGCACAAGACCACACCTTTCGTAATTATTTAGAGTATTTCACCCTATTATTTTGGTGCACCGAAATGCACAAGCAGAATGGCAATTACGCCACCGATAAGATTAATGGCAGTAAATACCTTAACGATTTTTACTTCCTTCCAGCCACACATTTCGAAGTGATGGTGAATAGGTGCCATTTTGAAAATACGCTTACCGTGAGTAAGCTTGAAATAGCCGATTTGCAATACGTCGGAGCCGAATTCTGCAACGTAGATAATGCCTGTAAGCAAGATGATGATAGGACAATCAACTGCATATGCAAAGGCAACAACAAGTCCACCAAGGAACATTGAACCAAGGTCACCCATCATAACCTTTGCAGGGTGCCAGTTCCAAATAAGGTAGCCAACCAAAGCACCTGCAAGAGCAGAGGCGAGAAGGCTGATACCGAAGCACTGCCTGAGTGCTGCAACAGCAATAAAGCTTAACGCTGCAGTAAGGGTAACGGAGCCACAAAGACCATCTATACCATCGGTGAAGTTAACAGCGTTTGTGGTTGCATATATAACTGCAAAGCCTATAACCCAGAAGAAAAACTTTGTTTCAACCATACCAACGAACGGAATAAAGGTCGCTCCCGTAGGGTCGTTTATGAATAAGGTAAGCAAATAGCCGACCATAAGAACAATCTGAAGTGCAGTTTTCTGCATAATTGTTAAACCAAGGTTACGTTTTTTTACAACCTTTATGTAGTCATCAAGGAAGCCGATAAAGGCAAAGCCCAGAGCCATAATAAGACCACTCCACACCTTGATTTTATCTGATGCAGACTGTACTGAAATAACCTGGCTCAAAGCAGCGCCTGATTCTGAGCCCTTTAAAACAGAGCCCACAATGTCACCACCGAGAAGGCTGTCTATTAAAACAACGGCAACAAAGGCAACTACTGTACCCACAATAAAGAGAATACCACCCATTGTTGGCGTACCCTGTTTATTCTTGTGCCACTTGGGGCCTATGTCCAGTATGGTCTGACCAAACTTCAATTTGTGAAGAAACGGTATTACAACGTAGCCTAAACCAAAGGAAAGGCCAAAAGCAATTACTGCGGCTGTAAAGCAAGCGATTATTATGTTCATTTTACTTACTCCTCAATGACAAATATATCCTTACATATATATTTATCTATATAATATATTTACTACTTATATGGTACATTGAAATCAGGAAAAAATCAAGTTTTTAACCATATTTTACCCAATTCACAGATTAAGCTCCTGCAATGCCTTGAAAACAACCTCTCGTTCATCGTAGTGAACACGCTCTGTACCGATTACCT
>JAZSJL010000060.1:0-4016 GCA_045534355.1 Acutalibacteraceae bacterium | reverse complement strand
CGGGCTGTGGAAAGACCACCTTGCTGAATATCGTAGGAGGTCTTGACAGTTACACGAGCGGAGACCTTATAATCAATGGCAAGTCTACAAAGAACTTCACGGATGGAGACTGGGACTCTTATCGAAACCATTCCATAGGTTTTGTTTTTCAGTCATATAACCTTATACCCCATCAGAACGTTCTGTCCAATGTTGAGCTGGCATTGACTCTTTCCGGCGTGGGTCCTGCGGAGAGAAAGGCGCGTGCAATTGAAGCGCTTGAAAAGGTTGGTCTTGGTGACCAGATTTATAAAAAACCTAACCAAATGTCCGGCGGCCAGATGCAGCGCGTTGCAATAGCCCGTGCACTTGTCAATAATCCTGATATTCTGCTTGCAGATGAACCCACCGGTGCACTTGACTCTGATACCTCTGTACAGATAATGGAGCTTCTTAAGGAAATCTCCAAGGAGAAGCTTATAATTATGGTTACCCATAACCCTGACCTTGCAGACGAATATGCCAACAGAATTATCCGTTGCCTTGATGGTGAGGTTATAAATGACTCTAACCCGTATATTCCCGAAGCAGCAGACGAGGCAAAGCAGAAGGAGAAAAAGGCGAAGGCAGATGCCAAGGGTAAAAAGTCAATGTCACTTGGTGCTGCATTTAACCTTAGTATAAATAACCTTCGTACAAAAAAAGCAAGAACATTTCTTACATCCTTTGCCGGAAGCATAGGTATTATAGGCATTGCTCTTGTTCTTGCGCTTTCAAACGGTATTCAGGTTTACATTGACAACGTTCAGGAGGATATGCTTCTCTCTTACCCAATGACAGTTGAACGCCAGACAATGGACATAAGCAGTATTATGACTACTATGACGGGTATGGGTGGACTTACGGCAGATGCAGAAGAGGATGGTAACATTTACGTAAACGAATCCTTTATGAAAATGGTAAATGCCTTTATCTCCGAAGCAACCTCAAATAATCTTGATAACTTCAAACAGTATATAGATGATAACCAAGAGGAATTTGATAAGGTCTGCAACGATGTGCAGTATAAATACAGTACACCACTCAACATCTACAAAGCAGATACCACTGAAGGAGTGGTTAGAGTTAACCC
The DNA here is from genome assembly GCA_045534355.1 of Acutalibacteraceae bacterium. Lineage (GTDB taxonomy): Bacteria > Bacillota > Clostridia > Oscillospirales > Acutalibacteraceae > DTU089. The sequence continues at coordinate 2,905 of JAZSJL010000060.1, read as the reverse complement.
CAGCAATGTAATGGATTATATGAGCATGGGTGGGGATTCCGGTGGTGGAATGATGGATGCTAACGCTGCTATGAACAGCATGACCCAAAGCTTTAGCGTATGGACGGAGCTTATCGGTGATGACATGCTTATGGATGCCCAGTACGACATCATCGCAGGTAAAATGCCGGAAAAGTACAACGAGGTTGTGCTTATTGTAGATGGCAACTATCAAATAAATGAGCTTGTTGTATATGCTCTCGGACTTAAAGACCAAGCAGCTTTCGGCAAAGAGGTGATGGCTGCTCTTGCCAGTGGTGAGAGTATGGGTACAGACGATATAACAAAATATTCCTATGAAGAAATTCTTGATATGGAATTTAGTCTTGTGCTTAATGCAGATTACTACAAGAAGGATACTAAAACAGGTCTTTGGGTGGATAACAGCGAAAATACACTTTATGTTAAAAACCTTGTAGACAATGGCGAGAAAATCAAAATTGTCGGTATTCTCAAGCCGGATGAGGACAACACCCTTTCCATAGGCACAGGTGGTATCGGCTACCTTCGTGACCTTATGGATTTTGCAATCAATGAAACTGCCAAGAGAGATATAGTTGTTGAACAGCTCGCAAACAAAAACAGAGATGTTATAACAGGCTTTGAATTCTCCAACCTTACTGTTAATGACTTTGATTTAGCAGATGTTGATTTAAGCTTGATTGATTATAATCTTCTTGATATGAAGCCATTTATGTCTATGGCAGAGGGTATGGATTTAGCCGAGGTTGATATGACCAATATGGCTGCAATGTTTGGCTTTGACAATATGAGTGAGCTTCAAAAAAAGCTTATGGAGGGCTTCCTTTCAGATGAACAGGTTTTAGCTCTCAAGCAGGCATATGTTGATACACTTGCTTCAAAAAGCTCCTATGAGGGTACGTTATCAAGATTGGGCTATTCAGCCTTCGATGCACCTTCAATTATCTGCTTCTATCCAAGGAATTTTGAAGCAAAGGAGCAACTTGGTGAGCTTATAAATTACTACAATGAGCAGGTTGCTAAGGATGGTCATGAGGAAATGCAGATTCAGGTTTCCGACTATATTGGTGTGCTTATGGGTAGCATTACAACAATCATAGACGTTGTTACCTACGTGCTTATTGCCTTTATTGCAATTTCTCTTGTGGTATCTTCTATAATGATTGGTATTATTACCTATATTTCCGTTCTCGAAAGAACAAAAGAAATCGGTATCCTCCGTGCGATTGGTGCTTCCAAGAAGGACGTTGCCCGAGTATTCAATGCCGAAACAATTGTCGTTGGCTTCGGTGCAGGTGTTATAGGTATACTGTCCACGTTACTGCTTGAGATTCCTATAAACCTTCTTTTGTACTATGTGGTCGACATCCCGGCACAGGCAGAGCTTCCTGTTATAGGTGCAATTTCACTTATTATAATAAGTGTGGCTCTTACGCTTATAGCAGGCCTTGTTCCGTCAAGAATAGCAGCAAAGAAGGACCCTGTTGAAGCACTCAGAACTGAATAACATTAAGCTTAAACCTCACAAGGAATCCTTGTGAGGTTTTGTTGACAAAGCAAAGAAAAACATACTTTTATTGACAAAATAGCCCGTCTACTTTAAAATAGAATAGTATTTTCGTAGTAGGGGAGATTATCTTGAATATAGAAGCTTTAGTGCAAAAGCAGAGGGAGTATTTTAACAGTGGTGCAACCCTTCCTGTTAAGTTTCGTATTAAAAATCTCATTAAATTATACAAGTGCATAAAGAAATATGAAAAAGAGATTACCATAGCCCTGGAAAAGGATTTAGGGAAATGTTCGTTTGATGCTTTTATGTGTGAAACAGGCGTTGTGCTTATGGAGCTCAATTATATGATTCGCCATACACGCTCCTATGCAAAAAAGCACCTTATATATACACCTGTAGGTCAGGTGCTTGGCAGTGGCTACAAAAAGTGTGTGCCCTATGGCAACGTGCTTATAATGAGCCCTTGGAATTATCCCTTTCTTCTTACAATGACTCCTATAAGTGACGCTATTGCGGCAGGTAACACTATTATTGTTAAGCCAAGCGCATATTCACCTGCAACAAGCGAGATTATCAAAAATATTATTACAGAGTGCTTTCCTGAGGAGTATATTGCTGTTGTAACAGGTGGAAGGGAAGAAAATAAAGCACTACTTGACCAAAAGTTTGATATGATTTTCTTTACGGGTAGTCAGGCTGTTGGTAAAGAAATTCTTCACCGTGCAGCAGATAATTTTACACCTGTTGTGCTTGAATTAGGTGGCAAAAGCCCTTGCGTTGTTGACTCAACAGCAAGAATCAAGGTTGCTGCAAGAAGAATTGTATTCGGCAAATTCCTTAACTGTGGACAAACCTGTGTCGTGCCGGATTATGTAATTTGCCACAGCAGTATTAAGGATGAGCTTGTGAAGGAAATTCTGAAGCAAATTAAAATACAGCTTGGCGAGGATATTTTTAATAATCCCGAATATCCCAGAATCGTTAACGAAAAGCACTTTGAAAGAATAATGAGCCTTATTGATAAGGATAAGGTTATCTATGGTGGCGAAGCCTCAGAAGAAAAGCTTAAGCTTGCACCCACAGTTATGGATAATGTAACCTGGGACGATGCAGTAATGCAGGAGGAGATCTTCGGACCTGTTCTCCCAATACTTACCTTCGACTCCTACGAGGAGCTATATAAGCTGTATGCAAGCTTACCAAAGCCTTTAGGCTTCTATATATTCTCTGAAGATAAAAAGAGAATTAACGAAACTATCGAGCGTTGCCAATTGGGTGGTGGCTGTGTGAACGATACCATTATGCAGATTGCAATTAACAGCTTTGGCTTTGGTGGAGTAGGCGAGAGCGGTATGGGCTCATACCACGGAAAAT
>JAZSJL010000044.1:0-1914 GCA_045534355.1 Acutalibacteraceae bacterium | reverse complement strand
TGTATGTGCTTTCGATGAAAAGGGCGAGAATGGATACTTTTACTATATTGATTATCTTGGTAATGTGTATTGCACTTGTCCTCATTGTAGGTAATAATCGAAGCACAGTAGCTTCATATCACTTTTTACCAGCTTGCTCTTATGAAATAACAAAATAAAGGAGTAGTAAAAAACGATAAGTTTTTACTACTCCTTTTGTCCTGCCTTTAGAAATTATTCGGGTAATCATCAAAAGGCTGTTTGCATTATTGGTAGGGCTTTGTCGGTTTGTCATATTAATAAAAACTTGACAAAAACCCTGTAAAATGTAATAATAAAATGATTTCATATGTAATAATGAATCAGTATGCTTTTCGGAGGTGTTACGTTTGCGTGTTATTACAGGCTCTGCAAGAGGGCGCAAGCTTCAGACTCTTGAAGGGGATAGTGTAAGGCCAACCACCGATATGGTTAAAGAGGCAATGTTCAGCATTATCCATTTCGACATTGAGGGTGCTCGTGTGCTGGATATGTTTTGTGGCTGTGGTCAGTTGGGCATTGAGGCGTTGAGCAGAGGTGCACAGTCTGCAACCTTTGTGGATATATCCCGACAGTCTATGCTTGTAACTGAAAAGAATCTTGAAACAACAGGCTTCAGAGGTGTTTCAAAAACGGTTATTGCAAACTCCTTAGAGTATCTTGACAGAACCTCTGAAATGTTCGATATTGCACTTCTTGACCCACCATACAGGGCAGGTATTATGGAGGATGCCATAGAGCGTGTGCGTTTGCATATGTCAGAAAACGGTATTATCGTCTGTGAAACAGGTGCAGATGAATTCTTGCCTGAAACAATAGAGGGCTTTACCTCAAAACGCTATAAATACGGTAAAATCGCACTTACGGTATATAGAAAGGATGCTTAATATGGGTAAAACAGTAGTTTGTCCCGGTAGCTTTGACCCACTTACCATAGGACACCTTGATATTATCAAAAGGTCCTCAAATCTTTTTGATAAGGTTATTGTTGTGGTTATGCGTAATATGAGCAAGGATGTAGGTAGCTTCACTACCGAAGAAAGAGTAGAGCTTATTAAGCGCTGTACCAAGGATTTACCAAACGTAAGTGTAGATACCTACCAGGGTCTTCTTGCAGATTACGTAAGAGAAAAGGGCGCTTCAGCCGTTGTTAAGGGCCTCAGGGCGATTTCGGACTATGACGACGAATTCCGTCAGGCTCTCACAAACCAGAAGCTTAACCCACAAATGGAAACTATTTTTATGGTTGCAAATTCGGAGCATATGTTCTTAAGCTCCAGCGTTGTTAAAGATGTTTGCAGATTGGGTGGAGATGTAAGTGGATTTGTTCCACCGGAAATCTGTGACGATATAGTTAAAAGACTTAGCAGAAAGTAATTTTTTATCGAAAGGAACGATATATTATGAGTATTGAAGCAACACTTGACGCAATTGACAGACTTATTGCCGAGGCAAAGGCTATGCCTCTCACATCAAAGATTCTTGTTGATGAGGAGGAGATTTCAAGACTTGTTGAGGATATTCGTCTTAATATGCCTGTTGAAATCACACAGGCAAAGAAAATTGCACAGGAGAGACGTGATATTCTTAACGATGCAGAATCACAGGCTGAGGAGATTATTGCAAAGGCTCGTCAGAGAGCAGATGCTATGATTGAAGAGCACCAGATTACAAAAGAAGCAAAGCTTGCTGCAGAGGACATACTTAAGCAGGCAAGAGATGAAGCTGCAAAAATCCGTTCAGATGCCAAAACATACGCTACAGAGGCTATGGACAGAGCTGAAAAATGGGCAGATGAAATCTGCAGAACAGCCAGCGCATATGTTGATAAAATTATCAGAGATACAGACGAAACACTTACACAGAGTGTTAACGATATCAGAAAGCTTCGTCAGA
>JAZSJL010000252.1:0-6730 GCA_045534355.1 Acutalibacteraceae bacterium | reverse complement strand
ATCGCCGTGAGGGTTAAGCTGCATTGTTTTACCGACTATGTTTGCAGACTTGATTCTCGGACCACTAAGGAGACCTGCCTTGTACATAGTGTAGAGAAGCTTTCTGTGAGATGGCTTGAAGCCATCTATCTCAGGAATAGCACGGGAAACAATAACGCTCATTGCATAGGGCATAAAGTTAGTTTCAAGTGTTTCGGTGATTCGCTGTGCAACCACCTCACCTGCGCCCATAATATTTGCCTTGACTGCTTCTTCAGCTACAGGCCTTGTTTCTTTTTTCTTTCTTGCCATTTCGTTCACCTATTATGAAATATCTGCAAGGTCAATGTACAAATGACCGTTTTCAGCAATATATTCTTTTCTCTCTTGAAGATTGTCACCTAAAAGCAATTCAAACTTATCTGCTATAAGTGATTCCACATCATCCGGCTCTACCTTGATAAGTCTGCGAGTTGCAGGGTTCATAGTAGTAAGCCACATCATATCTGCGTCGTTTTCACCAAGTCCCTTTGAACGCTGGATAGTAAACCTTGAGTCTCCGATTTCTTCAAGCACCATTGCCTTTTCCCTTTCGGTATAAGCAAACCAGGTCTGTCCCTTTGAGGTAATTTCGTACAATGGAGATTCTGCAATAAACACCTTACCCTCTTTAATAAGAGTAGGCATTAAGCGATAAATCATTGTAAGAATAAGTGTTCTGATGTGGAAGCCGTCTACGTCGGCATCGGTACAGATAATAATTTTGTTCCACCTGAGTGCATCGAGATTGAAAAGAGAAAGCTCTTTATTTGACTTTGAAGAAACCTCTACACCACAGCCGAGAACCTTAATCAGGTCAACAATAATTTCACTTTTGAAAATTCTGTTATAATCGAACTTGAGGCAGTTAAGAATTTTACCTCTTACAGGAATAACAGCCTGGAAGGAGGAATCACGAGCCTGCTTACAGGCACCAAGAGCAGAATCACCCTCAACTATGAATATTTCTCTCTCGCTCGGGTCCTTACTACGGCAATCCACGAATTTTTCAACTCGGCTTGTCATATCATTAGATGAAGCCAGAGTCTTTTTCAGGTTAAGCCTTGTGCTCTCTGCTTTAACACGAGAGCGCATATTTATAAGAATCTGCTCACAAAGCTTATCTGCATCCAGCTTATTTTCAATGAAATAAATCTCAAGCTGATGCTTGATAAATTCAGTCATTGCCTCTTGTATAAATTTATTGGTAATAGCCTTTTTGGTCTGGTTTTCGTATGAGGTTTGCGTTGAAAAGGAGGAAACTACAAATACAAGGCAATCTTCAATATCCTGAAAGCTGATTTTAGGGTCAGTTTTAAGATATTTACCGTTTTGCTTCATATATGCATCTATCTGTGAAACAAATGCACTTTTTGCCGCCTTTTCGGGAGCACCACCGTGCTCAAGGAAGCTGGAGTTATGGTAATACTCCTTAAGCTGCTTTGTTTTCGAGAAGCAGAGAGCCATATTCATTTTAAGCTTGTACTCAGGCTTATCTTCTCTATCTCTACCCTTACGCTCTGCCTGCCAGAGCTGAACTGTTGTAAACGCCTCATCACCTACGAATTCATTGACATAGTCTACTATGCCGTTTTCATATAAATATTCGAAGGTTTCAAATTTTGTTTCGGTAAGCTGATTACGAAGGACAAATGTAATTCCGTTATTAACAACAGCCTGCTTCTTAATAGTTTCCTGGAAGTATTCAAGTGAAACGTTAATATCTGTGAAAACCTTTAAATCAGGCTTCCACTTAATACGAGAGCCGGTATCCTTTTTAGCATACTCGGTCTTTTTCATTTCACCGTTTATTTTACCTGCTTTAAACTGAAGCTCATAGCAGTAGCCACCTGTGTGAATTTCTGCTTCCATATACTCGGACGCATACTGTGTTGCACACAAGCCTAAGCCGTTAAGACCCAATGAATACTCGTAGCTGCCACCATCGTTTGTATCGTACTTACCACCTGCATAAAGGTCGCAGAATACAAGCTCCCAGTTGTAGCACTTTTCCCTTTGGTTATAATCTACGGGAATACCACGACCAAAGTCCTGCACCTCAACAGAATGGTCAAGGAAGCGAGTTACTATGATTTTTTTACCGTGACCCTCACGAGCCTCGTCTATTGAATTGGAAATGATTTCAAAAATAGAGTGCTGACAGCCCTCTATACCATCGGAACCGAATATAACAGCAGGACGCTTACGAACTCGGTCTGCGCCTTTAAGCTTTTTAATACTATCGTTACCATATTCCTTTGGTGCTTGTGCTTTTGCCATTGAGTTACCTACCCTTTCGGAAAAATACAAAATTTTGGTATTATATCTTATAGATTATACTATATATTGTGCTCTTTAGTCAAGGAAATTATTGCTATATTTAGGGTGATTAATCGTACTATGATGAACTATATCTGGCCTTTAATTATTTTTTTCTCATTTTTTTCTGCAATTGCAACAAAAAACACAGAAAGCCTGTCCTCTGCTATACTTTCAGGTGGCACAGATGCCATAAATCTTGCAATAAAGCTTATAGGTATGATTTGCCTTTGGAACGGACTTATTCAGATAGCCCAAAAAAGTGGTCTGACAAAAAAGCTATGCATTCTACTTTCACCCTTACTGAAAATAATCTTCCCCGAACTGAAGGACCAAAAGGCACGAGAAATAATTGCAATGAATATGACTGCAAATATACTTGGTCTTGACAATGCTGCTACGCCTTTAGGACTCGAAGCGATGAGCAGATTAAAAAGTCTTGATAACACCACAACAGCCAACAACACAATGGTAAAATTTGTAGTGATAAACACAGCTTGCATACGAATCGTGCCGACAACAGTGGCTCTGTTACGGCAACAGTACGGCTCTGCTTCACCTACAGAAATATTGCTACCTGCCGTATGCACATCTGCCTGTGCTCTTACGGTAGGACTTACTGCCACATTTTTGCTTAAGAGGTTTTTTAGATGAAATACATAAGCAGTTTAATAATCCCACTTACTGTATTGCTCATAGTAGGCTTTGGTGCCTTCAAGGGAGTGGATGTATTCACAGAATTTTTGCAAGGGGCCAAAAAGGGATTTAAGATAGTGCTTAATATAACGCCCTCGCTTATTGCATTGATTCTTGCTATAAATATGCTTCGGGCGTCGGGTGGTTTAGAGGTTTTGTGTGATTTACTATCCTCTGTTTCAAGTTTTTTGGGAATCCCGAAGGAGCTGACACCGTTAACTATTTTATCCCCTATATCGGGAAGTGGGTCAATAGGACTTTTTGAGAGTATTTTGAAAGAGCACGGACCTGACTCCTTTATTGGCAGATGTGCTTCTATTATGATGGGCTCAACAGAAACAACCTTTTACACTATGACAATATACTACGGTAGTATCGGAATAAAAAAAACACGGCACACGTTGCCTTGTGCATTGTGTGCCGATATAACAAGCTTTATACTGTCACCTGTAATGGTAAGCTTATTCTTTTAATAAAACATTTGCTGAAAATCTCTTGAGGAGTACATAGAAAATGCTTCACCGTTTGCCCCAACAATGACGTGGTCAACAAGGAGGAAGCCTAATTTCCTGAACATTACACAAAGGTTGCGTGTTACGTCTATATCACTTATAGACGGCTCACAGACACCGGACGGATGATTGTGAGCAACAAAAGCCTTTGAGGCGTTGCAATCCACAACAGCCTGTACTGCTTTTCGCATATTAAGCTCTGCTGACATTTCATCACCACTTGAGATTTCAACAGTCTTTTTGAGCTTGCCTGCAGAATCAAGGCAGAAGATAAATATCTTTTCTACACTTTGATTTCGCAATTCATTAACTGCTAAAAGCTTAAAATCCTCGGGTGTTTTGTACAAACGATTCTTTGAGAAATCCACCCTTTGTGCTCTTGTGAACATTTCACCTGCTGCAGCAATAAGAAGCGCTGTGCTCTCGCCTACACCCTCCACCCTTTTGAGTGCTTCAACGTCTGCCTTAAGCAGAGAATCGAAGGTTTTGAATTCAGCAAGCAGTCTGTGAGCAAGGTCGTTTGTATCTGCCCGTGGTATTGCATAAAAAAGTAATAACTCCAACAACTGATGGTCACGAAGGTGTGAAAAGCCGTTTTCAGAAACACTCTCCTTTACCCTTTTACGATGACCTCTATGCAGGTTTTTATCACTAACGATATTACTCATATGTAACTTCAGATTCCTGCAGCCTCTTTGATTGCCTGTGCCATATCTGTTTTTTCCCAGGCAACGTCAAGGTCTGTTCTACCCATATGGCCATATGCAGCAAGCTGTCTGTACTGTGGCTTTCTGAGCTGAAGCTTATCTATAATTGCAGCAGGACGAAGATCGAAGAGCTCGTTAACAATACCCTCAAGCTTTGCATCGGAAATCTTGCCTGTACCAAATGTATCCACACGAACAGATACAGGACGAGCTACACCGATAGCATATGCAAGCTGTACCTCGCACTTATCTGCAAGACCTGCAGCAACAATATTCTTTGCAACGTACCTTGAAGCGTATGCAGCACTTCTGTCTACCTTAGTCGGGTCCTTACCTGAGAAGGCACCACCACCGTGACGTGAGTAACCACCATATGTATCAACAATAATCTTTCTGCCTGTAAGACCACTATCGCCTACAGGGCCACCAACAACGAAGTTACCTGTTGGGTTAACGTAAATTTTTGTATCAGCATCCAGATACTCTGCAGGGATAACAGGCTTAATAACGTGCTCTAAAATATCCTTACGAAGAATTTCAATATCCATTGGGTCGTGCTGTGAGGATACAACAACAGCCTCAACTCTTACAGGCTTATCGTTTTCATCGTACTCAATAGTAACCTGGCTTTTGCCGTCAGGACGAAGGTATGGCAATGTTCCGTTCTTTCTTACATCTGTAAGACGCAAAGCAAGCTTGTGTGCAAGTGAAATAGGAAGAGGCATAAGCTCCTCTGTATCGTTACAAGCAAAGCCAAACATCATACCCTGGTCGCCTGCACCGTGAAGATTGTACTCATCCTCCTGACCACCCTTAAGCTCAAGAGACTTATCAACACCCATAGCAATATCAGGTGACTGCTTATCTATTGTCTGGAAAACAGCGCAGGTGTTGCCATCGAAGCCACACTCGTTATTATCGAAGCCGATGCCACAAACAACCTCACGGATAATTGCAGGAATATCCACCTGTGCCTTTGTGGTAATTTCACCCATTACCATAACCATACCTGTTGTACAGGTTGTTTCACAAGCAACACGAGACATTGGGTCCTGCTCAAGCATCGCATCAAGAATAGCATCTGACACCTGGTCGCAAACCTTATCAGGATGACCTTCTGTTACAGATTCAGACGTAAAAAATCTTTTAGACATTTAAAAATCCTCCAAAAATAAGAACATTATACTCCAAATTAACAGAAATATTCTACACTAAAGATATATTATTGTCAAGTTGTGTCAAGCTGTTTAACAAAAGGTTAACAAAACCCTACTCACTTTTTTCTTGAGTTTTTTAGCTTTATAGCAATTGCCTTGATGATATTTTCAACCACGACGATGCAACGACGAAAAACAACTGCTAACAGATATGAAAGAGCTACCATTACAGGGAACAACAATATGTACCACATAAGACCGTTCTCACTTATGCCACCCACTAGTTTTAAAAGAATTTTTGCCAGTCTGCTCATAACCAATGGATGAGTTAAGTACAAATATAAATTAATTTCCCCAAATGTATTAAACAGTTTTAAAAACACGTTTTTATTTTCCTCAACTGAATTCAAAAAATTATTTTTAGTTTGTAAAAATGAATACAAAAACAAAAAAGACAGCCCAACCATAGTAGGCAAAAACAAAAAGACATTTTTAATACCAGAATTAAACAATACAAAAGCTAAAACTAAAAAACCACCACCAATTAATCCGGAACAGCGCATTTTTGAAAACAAGCCTTTTTTATGAAGTTCAAACAGCGAAAAACCTAGACAAAAACAAGTCAATTGGTTCAAAAAAGAAAAATAAATAAAGCTATTTGAGTTACAATAATACTCTTCATTTAAAAAACCTAAAATCCACAAAAACGAGGCATTAACACAAAACGATATTAAAGGAAACAGCCACACCCTGTGCTTTTGCCAACGTATATTATTTATCGAAAAAACTTTATATAAAAACGGAAAGATAGCATACAACACAAATATTGTCCCCAAAAACCAACCACCGGCAACAAAACCATTCATAGTCAACTTGTCAGGTACAAGACCGTGAAGAAAAAAAGCATTAATAAGCATTCTCGGAATATCTAAAGCTTGCAGAATATCTTCATTATCACGATATGCAACCAAAACTCTGATCATCGCATAAATTAGCAACATAGACCAGTATGGCAGAGCAACTTTCGAAACACGTTTTTTCAAGAACTCAAAATAATCTGTCTTTTTCCTTTCATGTGACAAACATAAAGTAAATGCAGATAAAACGAAAAAAATCTGGCACCCCATTTGTCCAAATCCGCCTATAATGCTCAACCAACTGGGTAGAGCAAATCTTTGGGTAGAGTGTACGAACAAAACCATAAAAATAGCAATACCCTTAAAGAAATTGACACTTGGTATTAATACTTTTGGTTTTGAAGAAGAAACAATCATAAATAACATCCATTTCAAATTAAATTTGATATAATTATAACTAACAC
>JAZSJL010000054.1:0-2009 GCA_045534355.1 Acutalibacteraceae bacterium | reverse complement strand
GACGAAATTAAACAAATAACACATGACCATTCAGTTGTTCAGTACTTAGTAGACTCAGGCAGAATTACTCCTGAGCAAGCAAGAATTCACCCCGAAAGAAACGTCATTACAAGAGCGGTGGGTGTTGCTGCCGAGGTTGATGTCGACGTAGATATTATTCCGATTAACCAAGGAGAACAAATTTTAATTTGTTCAGACGGTCTTTACGAGTACGTTACTGATGAAGTAATGCTTGACGTGCTTAAGAATTCAGCTTCTGAAGAGCCTGCCAAAATTCTTTTGGATATGACAAACAATGCCGGAGGAAAGGATAACATAACAGTAGTTCTTGTTGAGGACTAAGCTTATGGAAAATTACGTAGGTAAACGATTAGACGGTCGTTATGAAATTCAAGATATAATCGGCGTAGGCGGTATGGCAGTTGTTTACAAGGCTTACGACAGTATTGATGACAGAGCGGTTGCTATAAAGGTCTTAAAGGATGAATACTTGGCAAAGGAAGAATTCAGACGCCGTTTTAAAAATGAATCAAAGGCAATTGCAATTCTTTCGCATCCTAATATAGTTAAGGTTTACGACGTCAGCTTTGGTGACAGACTTCAGTACATTGTAATGGAGTACGTAGAGGGTATAACCCTCAAGGAATAAATTGAGCAATGTGGAGATGTTAACTGGAATGAAGCATTGTTTTTCGTAATTCAGATTTTAAGAGCTTTACAGCACGCTCACGACAAGGGCATTGTTCACAGAGATATTAAGCCGCAGAACATAATGCTCTTAGATAATGGTCTTATTAAGGTTACTGACTTTGGTATTGCAAGATTCAGCCGTGGTGAAACAAGAACAATTTCAGAAAAGGCAATGGGCTCTGTACACTACATCAGCCCTGAGCAAGCAAGAGGGCACCTTACTGACGAAAAGGCAGATATTTATTCAATAGGTATTGTTCTTTATGAAATGCTTACGGGTAAATTACCTTTTGATGGAGAAGATCCGCTTTCCATTGCTCTTATGCAAATACAGAATGAAGCAGAGCCGTTAAGAAGCATAAATCCCGATATTCCTATCGGCTTTGAGCAAATTGCCTTAAAGGCTATGCAAAAGAATACACGTGATCGCTATCAGTCTGTTTCAGAAATGCTTCTTGATATGGAAGAGCTTAAAATGAATCCTAACATTAAGTTCGATTATCAGTTCCATTACGTTGAGACTGAGCAAACAAGACATATTGGCAAAATTCAAGAAAAAACGGTTTCTTCAGATGCTGCGCTTGACAGAAACCCTACAGGTGAATACAAGCCGATTAAAGCTTCAAATTATGAGGCGGAAAATGATTACAGTCATTATTTAGAAGAAAAAACTCCAAAAAACGTCACAGCAGTCCAGGTTAAGGAAGACGTCACAAAGGGCGAGGCTAAAAAGCATTTTACCATTATTTTTGGTGTTGCTTTTGTATTCCTTTTAGTATTGGCTATTGTTTTAGGTGTTTTCATTAAAAATGGTACTATTTCAATAAACGGCAAAAGAGTAGAGGTGGAAAACTTCTTCGGAGCAAATTATCTTGAGGATATTGCAAATAATTCTGCTTATGAGGATAAATATATCTTCGAGGTTGTATACGTTGCATCCTCTAACTTTGAAGAGGGCATTGTTACTGACCAGGACCCAAAAGCGGGTGATACTATACCTAAGGGTGGTATTGTTAAGCTTTACGTTGCAAAATCAGGTGAGGGAAAAATAATTCCTGATTTCACAAATAAAAACTACAAGGCCGCAAGGGATACCTTGGAGTCAATGGGTTTTATTGTTACTTTACAGGCGTTAGAGAATAGTGCTGTGCAGGTTGGTAACGTTATTAAAACAAACCCCGCGGCAAATACAAGCGTTTTAGAGGGCTCAACAATAACCGTTTATTACGCGGTGGACACAAGTGCTGCAACGCAGTTTAAAATGCCGAATCTTGAGGGTATGCTAGTAGAGGAAGCTAAGCTTCTTATAGCAAAAAATG
>JAZSJL010000208.1:0-1711 GCA_045534355.1 Acutalibacteraceae bacterium | reverse complement strand
CTTAACCGCATCACCGCTCCAGTAAGTTCTTACGTCAGCAAACATCTGAGGTCTGTTGGTCAGCAGTATACCAAACAGCATACAGAAGCTGTTTAATACGTCATTTTCTGTTGCCAGAATGTAGGGTTCTCTTGCGCCGTTCCAGTCAAAAGAAGTGTTGAGCATTGCTTCGGGGAAGTCACAGTTGGGATAAAAATCTGTCCACTGTCTTTGACCCTGGAAGCCTGCTGCAATAGCATTGTGGCCAACCATTTCTTCTTCACAGCCCTCAGGAAGATTCTTGTTACCGTTCATAAGGTCCTTGATGATACACATCATCTTAACTGTGAACTCCCAATCCTTTTCCTTCTGCTCGTCGCTCTTTCTTACGAACTCGGGGTTCTTATCGAAGCCAACCTTGCAGTTTTCTTTAACCCATTTATAAGCCTTCTGATATTCAGCTTCGTCATAGATGCCTTCTTCCATTCGACGGATAACTTCAACCTCGTCTACGGATTCAACACGCATACCAAGATATTCTTCAAAGAAGTCAGTATCAATTGAAGAGCCTGCAATACCCATACAGATTGAACCAATCTGAAGATATGATTTGCCCTTCATTGTAGCAGCTGCAACAGCAGCTCTACCGAAGCGAAGGAGCTTCTCTTCAACGTCTGCAGGGATGGTTGTATCGTCTGCATCCTGAACGTCCTTACCATAGATACCGAATGCAGGGAGACCCTTCTGTGCATGTGCTGCAAGAACTGATGCAAGATAAACTGCACCCGGTCTTTCTGTACCGTTGAAGCCCCAAACACCCTTGATTGTGGAAGGATCCATATCCATTGTTTCGGAGCCGTAGCACCAGCAAGCAGTAACTGTAAGAGTAATCTGTACGCCTTCCTTACGGAATTTTTCTGCACAAGCTGCTGCCTCTGCAACTCTACCGATTGTTGTATCGGCAATAACAACCTTTACAGGCTCGCCGTTTGAATATTTAAGGTTTTTTGTGAAAAGCTCTGCAGCTGACTTAGCCATACCCATAACCTGGTCTTCAAGAGATTCACGAACCTTGAGAGGGCCTCGTCTGCCGTCAATAGTGGGGCGAATACCAATTACAGGATATTCACCGAGAAATCTGTTCTCTGCCATTGTTTGTCATCCTTTCATATGTACAAGGTACAAAATATTACATTTAATAGTATATCACAAATAATATTCTTTTCAATTATCATATAGTAAAATTTTTGACCTTTATTATGTTGAAAATGACAAAATCAAGTCTTGTTTTTGCCTTGACTCTGCACCCTTTTCATTTTGCACCAGCTAATAAAGCCATACAAATCATTTACAAGGAACACGCAGAAGCATACTATAACGGAAATATACGACGTATCTTCCTTGGTTGCCATTGCCCACATAACAATAAGCACTATGTCATTAAGTGCATAGGCAAGTGGAAAATACGGTGTGCGCATAAAGGTAAGGTATGCGGCAAAAAATGAGGTAAGCACCGAAATAGTGCTGGGTATGATATTTGCCGTGTTAAGAGCAGACAAAATAAAGTAGAAGGCTACTGTTACTATTATTGTGAGAACTGCGCCACCCACAAATATTTTGGTCGTCAGCTCCCTTACTTTAACCTGTGCCTTGCTTTTGCCGTACGGATTTTTCAGCCACGATACAAGGGAAAACAACGCCATAGGCGCTGCCATACCCATATACGTAATCA
>JAZSJL010000388.1:0-2799 GCA_045534355.1 Acutalibacteraceae bacterium | reverse complement strand
CTGCTGCGGGGAAGGTAAGAAGCTGTTGCTTGTTATCCTGAAGCATTGCAAGAGTAACATTTTTCAAATCCTCGTCAGAAAAGCCTGACACAAGACCAACTATAGCGTCAAGCATTGACTCGCTGTCGCAATCTGCTGACTTAACAAAATCATCGATATTAATATTATCCTCAGCGTTTGCCTGACGGATTCTTTGAATTATAAGCTGGTCATTACCGTTGTACTGCTGGAGTGTACCTCTTACCTTAACGATGATACTTGCCTCAGGCATAGGAGTTACACCCTCTCTGTAATCCCAAAGCTTTGCAAAAATTTCTCCATCCTTATCAGCAAGAACAATATCAAGGTAAACACTACCGTTTTTAGCACTTCTTTTTTCGCAGGATTTTACTAAAGCGAAGCATTCTACACTACCGGTTTTATCTAAATAGTTAAAATTCATACAGCACCTCGACTAAATTAATCTATATTCAAAATTTTTCTTACTACATAGGAGCAGATAAGGTACCCTGCCACAGGAGGAGTAAAGGACATTGAGCCCGGTACAGAGGACTCTGTTTTATATGGCTCCTCCTTTGAGTAAACAACAGGAAGCTTATGTATTCCCCTTTTCTTTAGCTCCCTACGCATTACACGAGCCAACGGACAAACGCTTGTTTTACTTATATCGGAAATTTCAAGCATTTCGGGGTGAAGCTTGTTACCCGTACCCATTGAGGATATAACAGGCACACCGAGAGAGCTGCACCTCTCAATAAGCTCAAGCTTTGCCGTTACGTTGTCAATACAATCAACAACAAAATCGTATTCACTTAAATCAACCCGGTAAGCCGTTTCAGGAAGATAAAAGAGGCTATACTCTTTAATTATCAAATCAGGGTTTATTGATAAAAGTCTTTCTTTTGCAGCCTGAGTTTTGGCTATACCAACTGTTTGCTCTGTAGCAAAAAGCTGACGATTGATGTTGGTTATATCCACAATATCCTTATCCACAATACCGATTATTCCGATGCCTGCTCTTACAAGAGCTTCACAGGCAGCACCACCTACACCACCCAGACCGAAAACTATAACCGATGAGTTATTTAATTTTTTCATATTTTCTTCACCGATTATGCTTACGGCACGGGAAAATCTTTCGTCCATACGTACTCCTTTGTTCAATAAAAGTATGCCTACATTAATTATAATATTATTACTGTAATTGTCAAACACTAAAATAAAAAAGACGGAGGCAAAAATGAAAAAAAGAGTTATTTCTTTCACCGTATGCATTTTGTTTATCCTGACTTCTCTATGTGTGAGATTATTTACGCTTACAGCCCTTTCACAGCAGGTTTCTCAGCAATCAAGCACAAGAGTGAAGGATATTGCTGTAAAAAGAGGCTTTATATATGACAGAAATCGCCTGCCCTTGACAAACGACCAATGCTGCTACACAGCCTGTATACTACCTACGCCTGAAGCTATAAAGCACGTAAACGGCAAGTTGGATAACGATACTATATCAAGCTTAAAAAACGGTCTGTTCGTTTTCAAAAAAACTAATCAAAGCACGTTTTACAGCGACTGTAAGGATATTCTTCTTTTGAGCTGTTATAACAGAAAGCAGAATGATTTACTCACCCACGTAATCGGCTACACAGACCGAGAAAACAATGGTGTATGCGGATTAGAAAAGTACTACAATGATTATCTCAAGAGCACCGGTGGCAGCCTTAGTGTTTCATACAATGCCGATTCCTTTGGCAGAGTGCTTGTTAATGAAAAAGTAGAAATAAGAGATAACGGCTACTACAACACAGAGGGACTTGTGCTTACTATAGACAAAAAGCTTCAGGTCATTTTAGAAAACGCTCTTTTAAACAATGGTATCACACAAGGGGCAGGTGTCATTCTTGATACAAAAACAGGTGAAATCCTTGCCTGTGCCTCAACGCCCTCATATAACATAAACAGCCTGGAATATTCTATTAACAGCAAGGCTTCGCCCTTCGTAAACAAGGCTTTTTGTGCATACCCTGTGGGCTCTGTTTTTAAAATTGTAACTGCTGTAGCCACAATCGAAAATAATGCATTAATTAATGAATACTGCTGTACCGGAAGCACTACCTTCAGCTCAACAACCTTTAATTGCAATGCTCCGGACGGTCACAAAACCATAGGATTAGAGCAGGCTCTTGCAAAATCCTGTAACACCTATTTCATTGAAGCAGGTGTATGTGTCGGTGGAAAAAGCATACTGGATACAGCACAGCTTTTTCACTTTGGGAAAGAAACTGATTTTGGTAACGGATATAAAACAGATAGTGGTATTCTACCCGACTACAAGGAGCTTGTATGTAATGCAGACGTAGGAAACCTTGCCTTCGGGCAAGGCAGACTGACTGCAACGCCTTTACAGATTGCTTCCATGCTTTCCACGATTGGCAACAATGGTTATTATACAGAGCCGACTCTAATAAAGGGCAAGGTAAATAACGAAGGCTTGTTGTACGATGAAAACAAATCTCAAAAGACAAGAATAGTAAAAAAATCCACTTGTAATTTAATAAAAAACAGCTTGAAGAAAACCGTTACAGACGGCACAGGCTCCTCTGCAAAAAGTGAGCTTTTTGAGTGCTGTGCAAAAACTGCAACAGCGCAAAGCGGACAATATGACGAAAACGGAAATGAAATACTGTACTGCTGGTTTGCAGGATTTTTCCCAATAGAAAATCCACAATACACCATCTTCATAATGAAGGAGAACGGCTCCTCCGGAGGGGGTGATTGTGGGCTGGTTTTTAAAGAAATTGT
>JAZSJL010000146.1:0-9922 GCA_045534355.1 Acutalibacteraceae bacterium | reverse complement strand
GGTATGTTTTAAAATTTTATTGCGTATTTTTTTATATTGTAGTATAATTTTATAGTTAAAAACATAAATGGAGATGATTATTGTGATTTTAACAGCAGATATAGGTAATACAAACATAACGTTAGGCATATACAACGGAGATACACCTGTGTGCATCTCTCGCCTTGCAACTCAAAGGCACAGGACAAGCGATCAGTACGCTATTGAATTAGATGCTGTATTCAAGCTTGAAGGTGTTGACAAAAAAATAAATGGTGCTATAATCAGTTCCGTTGTTCCTGAACTTACACGCATATTCAAGGATGCAATAGAAAAGGTCACAGGCTGTAGTGCTTTGGTGGTTGCAGCCGGCCTGAAAAACGGTCTCAAAATCTCTACAGACAATCCTAAGGAGCTTGGTGCTGACCTTGTGGCAGGTGCTGTAGGTGCAATAGTTAAATATGAGCTCCCCTGCCTTGTTATGGACCTTGGCACAGCTACAAAAATCTCCGTAATCGACGAGGGTGGTATGTTTGTAGGCTGCACAATTGCTCCGGGTATAGGTATTTCTTTAGATGCTCTTTCACTTAGAACCTCCCAGCTACCTGCAATTGAGCTTTCTGCTCCGGACCACGCCATCGGAACAAACACAATTGAGTGTATACGCTCCGGAACTGTGCTTGGTAACGCTGCTATGCTTGATGGTATGGCAGATATATTAGAAGCAGAGCTTGGAAAACCAATAAAAACACTTGTGGCTACAGGTGGCCTAGCAAAGGAAATTGTTGCTTGCTGCCGTAAAAACATAGTATACAATAAGAACCTTGTTTTAGAGGGTCTTTTGGCAATATATAAGAAAAACAGATAAATCTTTAATTTTTTAGGCGTTGTACCTTTATGGACAGCAGCAAAGGAGTTTTATCATGAAAAAAAAGGAAAAGCTTGTTCGCAACGTAATGTGCGCCCTGTTTTCGGCATTGATAGTCGTTATGACATTCACACCGTATTTGGGATACATTTCAGTAGGACCTATTGAAATAACCACATTACACATCATCGCTATTTTCGGCGCCCTTGTGCTTGGACCGAAGCACGGTGCAATTGTTGGTGGTGTATGGGGTCTGACCTGTATCATAAGAGCGATTCAGTTAGGCTTTGCACCGTTTGCAAACCCTCTTGTTTCACTTGTTCCAAGAATACTTGTAGCAGTTGTTGCGGGACTGATTTTTGTTGGTCTTTCTAAAACGAAATGTCCAAAGGTAGTGAGTCTTGCAATTGCAACGCTGGCAGGCACACTCACAAACACAATACTTGTTATAAGTGCACTTACCTTTTTCAACGGCTTTGAGTCACTTTTAGGTGCTGCAGCATCAGCAATCGAAACAATTATTTTAACACTTATAGGCACAAACGGACTTATAGAGCTTATAAGCGCACTTGTTATAATACCTTCTCTTTATTTGGCAACTGAAAAGTTCTTTAAAAAAGCATTAAATAATCAGTAATTAATCAAAAATCAAATCTGTTTTTCTTAATATAATAAGACATAAAAAACAGCCCTTCGACAGTTAATCGAAGGGCTGTAATTTTTTCTTATTCAGCTTCTGTAGCCGGAGTCTCTGTTTCAGCTTCTGTTGATACAGGCTGTGTAAGGAACACATCAGTAACCTCTTTGCCGGATTCATCTGTAATAGGCTCAAAGTAATCGAAAGGCTTGTAGGAAATTGCCTTACAGATTGCTACGCTTTCTGAAATTGCTGTATTTGGATTTGTTGATTCAAAAAGAATCTTATAAATGTTGCCGTGATTTCTAAAGAAGTAGAGAACGTTCATACCTTCACTATTGCTCATTGTGAAGCGAACTACACCCTCGCATTCATCACCTAAATCCGTAACATTCTCTTCCCATGTAAGTTTAATTTCTTCATACCCGAGAAGCTTTTCGTATGTTGCAAAGTTTGACTCATAAACATCCTGATAGGATTTATCGTGAATGACAATTGAAACTCTGTCGCCTGTCTGGGCGTTTTGGAAAGCACCGAATTTACTCTCATCAATTACCCAGTTTTCAGGGAGAGTGATTCTGTAGCCGTAGTCCTCTACAAAGTTATCCATTGAATATGCTTCAAATGGCTGTACCATTGTCATACGGTCACCGTTTTCATCTCTCTTATATTTGCCGTCTTCATCTGTTACAAAAACAACAAATTCGCCATATTCATTAAGGATTTTTTCGCCATTTTCATCTTCAAGGAACGGATAATCCTTCTCCTCAATATAAAGCTTTTCAGGCTCTCTTGGCTTATCTTCAGGGTCGTTGTTACAAGCTGCAAACACACCAACAAATACAAGTGTGAGAGCAATCATAACAGCTACTAATTTTTTACTCAAGGTGATTACCTCCGTTTATTATCTTAAATGAGGTTAAGTAATTTATGCCTCGGTTGTTGTTTCAAGTGGGCTTACAGGGAGACTGCTTTCCCAATTGATTTCGTAATAAGCCTTATCCTCAAATGTAAACATAACGCTTAAATCACCATAGTCCTCAAGTGTTCCTGCACCTGTTACGTGTGCAGTAATGTTTGCAGCTTTGTAGTAGTTGAGATTTACGATTTCGTTTGTAAGTCTGTTTACTGTTGCAGTAATTTTACAGCCACTATATTCAACATCGTAATCGTTAAATTTGAGGTATTCTGCCGTTTTAGCAAACTCCTCTGAAGCAAGGATATCGTCTTTATTACGAAGGTCAAATGCTTTAAGGAGCGCTGATGTATCACCATTTGCAGCAATATCATCAAAAACGATTTCGATAAAGTAATTGTCACCAATTTCTTTGATTGTTGCATAGTCGATATCAGAAATTGTAAGCTGAGATGTCCAAGCCTCGTTTTTTACAAGAAGGTACTCTGTATTATCTGCACCCATTGGGATATCACCTGAGCTCTCACCGATATCAGTAAGAATCATATCCTTAATACCCTTTGCAGCCTTATTGATTGACTCGAGTGAAGCATCGATTTCCTCTGCCTGTTCTGCACCTGCTTTTGTAATACGGATGCTTCCATCCGGAACAGCCTTTTCGTATCTGTAGTACATTGCAGGTCTTGAAGCCTTAAGGCCATTTACTATGCCGTTGAAATAGTTAAGCACCTCTTCACTTGTATTGGCAACAGGAGTTTTGCTCTCTGTGTAAACAGCTTCATCTGTTGTGAAAACCTCAGCAACATCGTCGCCATCTTCCTTGGAGCCACAGGAAGCAAAGCTAAAGAGCATTGCGCCTACAAGCATAATTGCCATAAGTACAGTTAAATTACGTTTCATAAAGGTTTTACCCCTTTCGATTTTTACAGGATGTGGCTACATACCACTTTACCCTATTATATTTACGACTAATTATAGCACATTTTCTCATATAACAACAGAGAAAATTAAGATTTTTTTATCTTTGTATAAAAAGCACAAAACAAGCTTATATCTTTTGTATCGAACAACTAATTAAATTAATGTGTTTAATATATCCATTTGTCTTTTTATTTTTCTTACAATATAATTGTGTTTGGATTGAGGTGTAATAATGATAGATTTAAAAGAAAAAGGCACTACCCAAGCAACGGAAGCAGAAGCTTTGGATAAAGGTAAACGCTTCGACAGAGAAAAGGAAGCAAACGCAAGAAGGTTTCTTTGTGTTATGCTGGCAGTTGTTGTTGTTTTTGTAGGCATTGTTTGTATTTTTGTAAGCAAGCGCAACGAAACGCTTCTGGCGCAACAAAAAATTGATGATGCAACGAAAAACAGCACTGATCAGGCTGTTCAATCAGCAGGAAACACTATTACTCCACAAGCTCCCGAGAATACCGATTCATCATCGGAGCCTCAAGAAGGCACTTCTGCTCCACAGGACACAACTATAGCTTCAGCAGATGTTACTGCACCACAGGGTGGCTCTTTGGGAGAGCCCACCATAATCACCATAGACGAAGCAAACTGGCATCTGACTCTGGTTAATTCAGGCTACAGAATTCCCGATAGCTATGAGCCTGATTTAGTTTACGTGTGTGGTAGTGGCGAACGTCTTGACAAAAAGGTTGCTGAGCATTACGAAAAAATGTACGAGGCTGCCTTAAAGGACGGTGTAACACTTACTCCATGCTCCGGCTACAGGTCATATGAAACCCAGGAAAGAAACTATAACAGAAAAATTGATTTCTATAAAGGACAAGGCTTGTCTGAGGACGAGGCAAAGGTTAAGGCAGCTACAATTATAATGCCACCGGGCTCCTCGGAGCACAACTTAGGCTACGCTATGGACATTGTATGTGTAGACGAATGGTTTGAGGACACACCCGAATTCAAGTGGCTACAGGAGCACGCAGCAGATTATGGCTTTATTATGCGATATCCTGAAAGCAAGCAGGATATTACAAAGGTCATATACGAGCCCTGGCATTGGAGATACGTTGGTGTTGAGACTGCAAAGGAGCTTAAATCAAGTGGTCTTGTATTAGAAGAATACCTGGGGGTTGCACAATGATAGGAATTACTGTTGAAAAGGCACACGGGGAATACGATCCCGGTACAAGTAAATTTTTCGGCTCACCTACTATGCCTGAGGAATGGCTCAGTGACGGAACTGTAGGTGATGAGGATTTTTTCTTCGGTCAGTTGAAAATATCCGAATTCAAGGGCTTTGATGAAGGTGGTTTAGCTCCACAGATGGGATTTATATATTTCTTCCTTACTTTTAAGGATGGAGAGTTCACCCCAAATGTGCGATACTGCGCCACAGAGCCTGATATAATTATTGACGATTTTAATGCAGGCTTTGACTTTTTAGGCGATACGGATGCCGAATACTCTATCGATTACTGCAAAGCTGATTCCTCTGATGATGGCACAGCTATTCTCATTGACAAGGGTGAGGACGTGATTTTACTTCAATACGACCCACTTGACGACAATATGCCTCCCTTCCTTGCAAGCACAGAGAGGATTGCATATTTCACAATGAAGAAAGCACAGCTTAAGGCATTGGATTTTTCAAAGGTTGAATTTTCAATTGAATAATAAAAATCAACTGTAAAAGGGAGTGGAATTGCCACTCCCTTTTATAGTTGATTAAAATCTGACTTTTTATTTGATTTCAACAATCGTTACACCGTTTTCACCCTCACCGAAGGTACCCAAACGGAAGGTACGTACACGAGGGTCAGCCTTAAGGAATTGTGTTACACCTGCCCTTAAAGCACCTGTGCCCTTACCGTGAATTACGGTACACTCCGTAAGACCCGAGAGAAGCAAATCGTCTAAAAATCTATCGAGCACAATAATTGCTTCATCTACCATAAGACCACGCAAGTCACAGCGATTACTTACCTGCATTGATGAACGGCTTTCACCACTTACTCTTGTGGTGCTTGCCTTTTTCTTCGGAGCTTCCTTCTTCGGTTTATCTACAAGGCGAAGGGTCTCCTCCTTAACCCTCATTTTAAGCATACCTGCTGTGATTTCCACATTGCCCTTTTTATCCTTAAGGGCTGAAACAGTTGCATTTTTGCCTATGGTTTTACAAAATACCGTATCACCAACCTGCAACGGACGTGGAAGTGTATAATCCTCATCATCCTCAATGGAATCCATAACAGGATCAACAGCTCCACTGATTGCGTCAAGGTGAGAATTAACTGCGCTCTTTGCCCTTCTTGCAAGCTCTGCTATATCTCGGGAGTTTTTAGCTTCCTTTTTAAGCTTTTCAACCTCTGCAAGAAGTGAATTCGCCTCTCTTTTAGCTCTCTCCACTATACGAAGAGCCTCACCTCTTGCATTTTCCAGCTCTCTATCTCTTTTAGTCTGTGCATCTCGCAGAAGCTCAGCTGCCTTTTCTCTGTCACGCTTTGCTTCTTCGGTCAGCTCTCTCGCTCTCGAACGCTCCTCCTCCATCCGGAGTCGGCTTTCCTCAAGACTATCTACAACGTCCTCAAAACGGATATTTTCAGATGAAACAAGCTCTGTTGCTCTATCAATAACGCCTTTACTTATGCCTAACTTTTCTGAAATTGCAAAGGCATTCGACCTACCCGGCACACCTATAAGAAGCCTGTATGTAGGCTTTAGGCTGGCAACATCAAATTCACAGGAGCCGTTTTCTACTCTTGTAGTTTGAAGGGCATACGCCTTAAGCTCTGCATAGTGGGTTGTAGCAGCAATTCTTGCACCCTGAAGGTGAAGCTGTTCAAGTATAGCCATTGCAAGAGCAGCACCCTCAACAGGGTCTGTACCTGCGCCCAATTCATCTATAAGCACAAGGCTTTTTTCTCCTGCGATTTTAAGAATGTCAATAATATTGGTCATGTGTGCGCTAAAGGTTGAAAGTGACTGCTCAATGCTCTGCTCATCACCTATGTCGGCAAGCACGCTGTCAAAAACAGAAACACGGCTTCTGTCAGAAACAGGAAGCATAAGACCGCACATTGCCATAAGCGACATAAGACCCAATGTTTTTATAGAAACGGTTTTACCGCCCGTGTTGGGACCTGTGATAACAAGAGTGTCAAAATCTTCACCAAGTCTTATGTTTACGGGAACAACCTTATCCTTTGAAATAAGAGGATGTCGTGCATTGTTAAGCTCAATAATTCCCTCATCGTTAAGAATGGGAACGGAAGCGTTCATTCTGTAAGCAAGCTGAGCCTTTGCGAAAATAACGTTCAGCTCCACTGCACACTCATAGCTGTTTTTTATTGACTCCGCAAACTCACCGCATTGAGCCGAAAGCTCTGCGAGAATTCGTTCAATTTCGTCACGTTCCTGTGCCTGAAGAACCTTGATTTCATTGTTTGCTTCAACAACTGCTGCAGGCTCAATGAAAACCGTTGCACCTGATGAGGATGTGTCGTGTACAAGACCGGGGATGTCACCTCTGTGCTCATTTTTTACGGGAACAACAAATCTGCCGTTACGCATTGTTATAATATTTTCCTGCAGATATTTCTGATTGCCCGAGGAACGGATAAGTCTGTCGAGCTTTTCTCTGATGTTTGATTCCTGGTTTCTTATTTTTCTTCTTATTGTCTGCAAAAGAGGAGAAGCGTTGTCACTCATTTCCTCTTCGGAAACAATAGCATTCGTAATGGCATCCTCTAAGAATTTATTGGGACTGAGTGCATCAAAGAACACATCGAGTACGGTTTCAACACCTGAGTTTGTGCTTCTCCACGTAACAATCGAACGGATAACGTGAAGCACGGATGCAACGTCAAGCAGCTCCTTCATGTTAAGTATACTGCCTGCATCTGCACGGCTCAAAGCGTTATTTACATTTTTAAGTCCGCCGAAAGCAGGTCCGCCGAAACGGGCAAGGAGCATGTGTGCATCCTTTGTCTGATTAAGAAGTGACTGTGCCATTTCAAGGGAAGCTTCAGCTTTCAGGGAAAGTGCCGTTTCACGGGCATCGGGGCAGGCAGTATGCTCTGCCAGCATTTCAAGAACCTTAGGCAGTTCAAGGGCATTCAAATCTCTCTGACGGGAATTCATAACCCTAACACCTTACCTTTCATATCATGTGATAAAAATCCAATGTTTTGAATTTTCTCTGCAAAATTGCAGAGGTATATTTTTCTGTCAGCTCGGAAAGTGCCAAAAGACTTTCTTCATTCAATGTGAAATTAAAAATTTTTTGTCTGTCGCTGAGAACAATATATCTTACGGCAGAAATTACACTCATGGGGACCTTCATTCCGTATTTTCCGCAGTCCTCACAAAAAATGTTTCCGTTTGTTGTGTCGAAAAACATGAAGTCATCCTCGTATTTTCCGCAATTTTCACAAGCAACAATATTGGGCATATATCCGCTCAAGGATAAAATAGAAAGCTCAAAAACTGATTTAATAAGCTTTTCGTCACGCTTGTCGTTCATCAGGAGCATAAAGGAATTGAGAATAAGTTTCAGATATTCCTCTGTGTTCTCCTTTTCGGGAACGAGGGCTTCGCACAGCTCTGCAAAATACTGGGCAAGTGCAATTTTTTTTACATCGTTTCTCAGGTTAAAGAAAACCTCTTTAGGCTTTGCCGCTTCAATTATGTAAGACCCACGGCGTTCAGCTATGCCCAGATCGGAAAAAGCAAAAAGCTGAGTTGCGGCACCTGTGCGTGAGCCGATTTTTTTTGCACCGTAAACATAAGCCCTGACAAGTCCGTATTCACGTGTGAGCACCGTTACCATTCTGTTTTGCTCGCCCGTGCTTTTTTCCCTGATTATCAAGCCATCCGTGTTCATCAGCCGTTTCCTTTCCTGTTTTTTCTGAGCAATATTTTAAATAGTCGTCAACACTTCCGCTCATTACAAATTTGTTCCAGAGCATTTCCTCGTTTTTCATTTTCATCGCCTCCCAAAAATAATTTTTGCAGAAAGACGAAAATAATCAACGGAAATTTTTTCTAAAGTAACGTGTTGCCCGAGGTTGCAAGTTTATTCGTTGTCAAGACCGAAGTTGTGGATTAAGCCCTCTCGGTTTCTCCAATCTTCCTTCACCTTGACCCAGCATTGAAGGTTAATTCTGCAATCAAAAAACCTTTCCATATCTTCACGTGCTCTTGTGGAAATAACTTTAAGAGTTTCACCCTTTTTGCCGATAACCATTCCCTTATGACTTTCCTTTTCGCAGTAAATTATGGCTTCAATGTCAAGCAAATCAGAATTTTCTCTTTCTCTCATTTTTTCAACGCTTACGGCAATTCCGTGAGGCACTTCCTTGTTCATTCTTCTGAGAATTTTTTCTCTTATAATTTCTGCAGCAATAACTCTCTCGGGCTGGTCGGTGAGAGTGTCATCGGGGAAAAAGTGAATTGACTCAAAGGCAAGTCCCTTAAGTTCATCAATAAGCTCCTTGATGTTTGAGCCGTTCTGTGCAGAAACGGGAACTACCGATGAAAAATCATAAAGCTTTGACATTTCAAGAATTCTTGCCATAAGCTCCGTTTTATCCTGAAGAGTATCAACCTTGTTGATTGCAAGAATAACGGGCATTTTTTCCTTCTTAAATTTTTCAATAAGCTCCAATTCCGACGGACGCAAATCACCCTTTGGTTCAATAACAAAAAGACAAGCGTCAACACCTGAAATGCTGTCACTTACTGCCTTGACCATTTTTTCACCAAGCTTGTTATGGGGTCTGTGAAAGCCGGGTGTGTCGGTGAAAACAAGCTGTGTTTCATCCTGTGTCAGAACTCCCACAATTTTAGTTCTTGTGGTCTGGGGCTTGTTTGAAACGATGGCTATTTTCTGACCTATCATTTTGTTGAGTATTGATGATTTGCCCACGTTGGGACAGCCTACAATTGCTATAAAAGCGGTTTTAGTATTCATACTTTTTCTCCTGAAAAATAGCCGTATTTTAAAAATACGGCTGAATTTTATTTTTTATTTTTACCGCACGGTATTCCTTTTATAATGAAAACAAATGTTAAAACAAGGCTGAGTGCAAGAATTACAAGAAGATAAATTCTTTCCTTGTAAAAATCAAACATTGCGCTGAAGGCTTCGGGCTGATACAAAACAACAATTCCCACTATAACGGAGAAAATTGCCGAAACAAGCACGGCTCCCGCTGCAGCATCCTTTGAAATTTTTGCAAGAGGATTTTCTTTTGCGGTGGCAATGTCAACTGCTTTTTCAATTGCAGTATTTACAATTTCCAAAGAAAAAACAAGTGCATTGCAAAGAAGAATTACTGCCCAATCTGTTTTTGACAAGGTGAAAAAATCATAAACAAGAAGATAGGCGTACATGTAAACACAAAGAGAAAAATGAGCTCTCATGTTTCTCTCGTTTTTTATGCACCAGAAAACACCTCTGCCTGCATACACAAAGCTTTTAAACAATCCCTTCATTTTATTCGTCACCCATGTAGTAGCTTCCGTTACGTTTAAGTCCGAGCTGAGTAAGAAC
>JAZSJL010000038.1:0-6719 GCA_045534355.1 Acutalibacteraceae bacterium | reverse complement strand
GTTATCAACAAAATATGTGTATTCGAATGTAAGTGAAGGATCTTTTCTGAACTGACCTAAATCGCAAAGCATTTCTGCCGCAGACTGATACTGGCGCTCCGGAGTCTTCTGCATTGCGTGCATTGTAATCTGTTCAAGGCCCTGAGGAATAGAACCGTTAATTTCGGTAGGAAGCTGAGGATCGCGCTGGAGCTGCATAATAGCAACAGACACCGCACTTTCCGCCTGGAAGGGCATTTTACCGGTAATCATTTCGTAAAGCATTACACCCACCGAGTAAATATCTGCCTTCTCGTCAGTTTTTTCTCCCCTTGCCTGTTCGGGACTGATATAATGAACCGAGCCAATAGCCTTGTCAGTTATAGTGCGCTGGTCACTGCGGGCAAAACGCGCAATACCGAAATCGGTAACCTTGATAGTACCGTCGGGCAAAACCATAATATTCTGTGGCTTAACATCGCGGTGAACAATGCCTTTATCGTGTGCGTGCTGAAGACCTTTAAGTATCTGCAAGGTGAAATGAACGGCATCCTTCCAACGAAGACTACCCTCGCGCTCAATGTACTCTTTAAGGGTGATACCCTCAATATACTCCATTACAATATACTGAAGCCTATCACCAAAGCTTACGTCGTAAACCTTAACGATATTTCTGTGATTAAGTACAGCTATAGCCTTTGATTCATTTTTGAACCTGCGACGAAATTCTTCGTTTGCAAGATATTCATCCTTAAGAATTTTAACTGCAACAATTCTGTCATCAAGGTTATCGTATGCCTTGTACACAACAGCCATACCACCTACGCCGACAACGTCCTGAATTTCGTATCTTCCGTCTATTCGTTTGCCTACATAATTTTCCATACTTACTCTCCTTGACCATTTGCGCTGACAACGGCAACCGTAATATTATCCTTACTGCCGTTTTCTAACGCTCTTTCTACAAGTTTTTCTGCTGAGAAATTAATATCATCCGTAATAATATCAATCAATTCGTTTTCTTCTACACTGCCACTCAAGCCGTCTGTACATAGCAGAAGCTTATCGCCTTCGGTAAAATCAACAATTTCAAAATCTACATCCACAAAATTCACAACACCCACAGCTCTTGTGATTATATTCCTGTCAGGGTGGGTTTTTGCTTCCTCAGGGGTAATTTTACCCTCATCTATCATAAGCTGGACTAAAGAATGGTCTTTAGTTATCTGCTTAATGCCCTGCTGGTTTAAGACGTACGCTCTGCTGTCGCCAACGTGAGCAATAACTGCAATATTGTTTATGATGATAGCTGCTACTATTGTGGTACCCATTCCGTGAAGGTAAGGGTCACTCTGTGATTTTTCGTTAACCCGGTAGTTAGCCTTTGTAATAGCTGACTCCAAAAGATTACGTGCTGCCTTGACTGTCATTTTTGGTCTGTAGCCTTTTTTTATTGCTTCGGCTACGGTGCTTGCGCAAAGGGTACTTGCGACCTTTCCACCTGAAGCACCACCCATTCCGTCACAGACAACTATAAATCCATCTGTTTCACCGAAATAGCCGTACTCACAGGAGTCCTCGTTACACTCTCTGTACAAGCCGATGTCACTTATTGCTTTAATTAACAACGGTGCTTCACCCCTTTCATTGACCTTCATCTTCTTTTATTTTATTTCGCCTTAGCTGACCACAGGAGGCGTTGATATCTGAACCAAGTGTTCTTCTTACCGTAACTGTAAGACCACTTTTTTCAAGAATTGCTTTAAACGTATTTATACTGTTGTCATCGCTTCGCCTATGAGCCTTTTCTGCAACCTCGTTAGCAGGAATAAGATTCACGTGGCAAAGAATACCCTTAAGCGCAGTGGCTAACTCCCTTGCACACGGTGGTGTATCGTGTACACCCTTCATCATGGCATACTCAAAGGATATTCTGCGAGAGGTTTTTTCTGCATATATTCTGCAAGCCTTAAGAAGCTCATCTATATCCCAGCTTCTGTTTACAGGCATTATTTTGGAACGAATCATATTATTGGGTGCGTGTAACGAAACGGAAAGCGTAAGCTGAGGCTTTCTTTCAAGAAGCTCGTAGATTTTCGGTACTATGCCACTTGTTGAAAGTGATATATGCCTCATACCGATATTAAGTCCGTTTTCATCGCTTACAAGCTCCAAAAACTTCATAACGTTCTCGAAGTTATCTAACGGCTCACCCATACCCATTAAAACTATACGGGAAATTCTTAAGCCTAAATCACCCTGTGCTGTATATATCTGACTTAATATTTCAGAGGGAGCAAGCTGTCTTTTAAAGCCACCTATACCTGAGGCACAGAAGGCGCAGCCCATTTTACAGCCCACCTGAGTTGAAACACAAATAGTATGACCATATTTATAGTCCATTACAACACACTCAAGGTATTCACCATCGGGCAAGGAGTACAAATATTTTACTGTATTATCAAGCTGTGAAACAAGCTTTCTTTCAATTTTGCAGGATAATATAACAAACCTTTCGTTCAAAAGGCTTATTAGGTCCTTGGAGATATTTGTCATATCCTCAAAGCGTGTTACACCCTTTTTATGTAACCAATCATATATCTGCTTTGCTCTGAAGGTGGGAAGCTTAAGAGCTTTAAGCTCCTCGGTAAGCTCCTGCAAATTATATGAGGCTATGTCCTTTTTCATATCCATACTTCTTACTCTTTCTCGAATACTGCGATAAAAAATCCGTCGCAATTATTTGTGTGAGGCATTAACGTTAAATAGTCGCCTTCATCTATTGTACGTGCTATTTGTGGTAGCGTTACTACTGACTTAAATTCGGGATGCTCCTTCAGGAATGCATCGCAAACCCTTCTGTTTTCGTTGGGATTTACAGAGCAGGTAGAATAAACCAGCCTACCACCCTTTTTAACGTATTTTGAGGAAGCCTCTAATATCTGCTTCTGAATCGGAATCAGAGGCTTGATGTCATCTAACTTTTTATATTTTATTTCAGGCTTTTTGCCGATTATACCAAGACCAGAGCACGGCACGTCGCACAAAACTCTGTCTGCCAAAGGAATATTATCATTAAAAACAGAAGCGTCATTCACAAGAGGCTTAATGCAGGTAAGACCTAATCTGTCGGCTCCCGATTTTATTAAAGTTACCCTTTGCTCGTAGATATCACAGGAATAAAGCTCACCAATATTACCCATATCCTCTGCTATGCTGAAGCTTTTGCCACCCGGTGCAGAGCAAACGTCTAATGCAACACAGCCCTCAAAGACCTCTAACGCCTTGACACAAAGCTGTGATGACAAATCCTCTACGTGAAAAAGTCCATCCTTAAAGCTTTGCAGGTCATATACTGCTCCGTTCAGCTTAATAAGTAAAGCATCCTCTAAAGGACAAGGCTCACTTTCTACACCCTCACCCAAAAGCTTCTCTCTTAACTGACGGGGTGTTATTTTAACTGTGTTTACCTTTATATATATTCTTTTTGTTTCAAGTGCACTATGTAGAAATTTGCTCGTATTTTTTTCTCCGTAGTGGTAAATAAGGAATTTAACAAATTCTACAGGTGCAGAGCATTCAATGGATATTTTCTCCTCTATAGGAGTATTATCGTCTAAAATCAAATCCTCTGTAGTAATACGACGTAAAACGGCGTTTACCATAGCTGCAGCAAAGGATAATTTATTGCTCTTTGCAAGCTTAACGCTTTCGTTAACTGCTGCTGAGGATGGTACCTTTTCTGAAAAAAGAAGCTGATATGCACCCAACCTCAATATAGTTAATACTTCCTTTTTCAGCTTGGTAACCGGTTGATTCAAGTGCTTTTCCAACACAAAATCAAGTGTAATTTTACGCTCAACAACACCATAAACAAGGTGGGAGATAAAACCACAATCGGTGCTGTTACTACAATAGTTTTTAACAGCACTGTCTATAGCAAGGTTAGAATAAGCCTTATCCTTTTCAATTTTACACAAAACCTCAAAGGCTAACTGCCTTGCTGATTTAGTCATTATCTTTTTCTCCCGAATCTTAAAATAAGCCTAAGAAGGTTGGCAACGCTTACTGCAAGGGCTGCAACATAGGTCATAGCAGCTACCTTAAGCACCTTGATTGCTCCTGTCTGCTCCTGTGCTGATAAAAGTCCGTTTGCTTTGATAACGGAGATTGCTCTGTTGCTTGCGTTGAATTCAACAGGCAGAGTTACAAGCTGGAATATAGCAGTAAGACTAAAAAATGCAATACCAACCCACACAAGAGGATAAAAGCTTATAAATATACCGATTAACAATAAAGGTATAGAAAGTGTTGAGCCAATATTGCAAACAGGTAAAATACTGTTTCTAATCTTTATAGGCGCATAGCCCTGTGCATGCTGTGTGGCGTGACCTGCCTCGTGACAAGCAATACCAACAGCTGCAATTGAGGTGCTGTTATATACACCATCTGATAAAACTATTCTTTTTTTCGTAGGGTCAAAGTGGTCTGTAAGTGTGCCCTGACCCGGAAGAATAGCAACGTTTGTAATACCATAGTGGTTCAAAACAAGCTGTGCTGCCTGTGCGCCTGTAATACCACGTACATTACCAACCTTTGAGTATTTAGCATAGGTAGACTTTAATTTAACCTGAACAATCAAAGATAAAATAATTACAGGTACAACTAAAACAATGTAATAATAATCATAGTAAAAGAAAGGCATAACGATTCCCCTTTTAATTAACTATATTTATTTTACACAGCTTTTGTCATTTAATCCAATTAACCTAAAATTGTTCCTTTTTGAAGCTGACAGCCACGAAGAAAATCTGCTGCATTCATTCGCTTTTTGCCCTCATACTGAACCTCGGTTATAACAACAGCTTTTCCATCACCACAATAAACACCTAAACCATTTTTTAAAGCAAACGCTTCACCGGGAGCTCCACCTGTAAATTCTTCCGAAACCATTGAACGGAAAAGCTTTAAATTTTTTCCGTTAAGGCTTGTTTGTGCAACAGGCCATGGGTCAAGTCCTCTTATCTGATTATGAATTTCACGTGCAGACTTTGACCAGTCCACCGGTGACATGGTTTTATCAAGCATTGCAGCATAGGTGCTTTTTTCGTCGTCCTGCTTAACGGGAGTTGCCTCTCTGTTTTCTATTGCCTTAAGTGTTTTTATAAGCAAATCTGCACCAATAACCGTAAGTCGCTGGTATAAATCTCCTGAGGTTTCATTTTCAAGAATTTTTGTCTTCTCGATAAATAAAATATCACCTGTATCAAGACCTACGTCCATTTGCATTGATGTTACACCTGCAAGCTCCTTGCCATCTAACACGCTACGCTGAATAGGAGCTGCACCTCTGTATTCAGGCAATATTGAGCCGTGAATGTTGATACAGCCATATTCAGGAAAACGAAGGAAATCCTCGGGTAAAATTTTACCGTATGCAACAACTACGCATATATCGGGCTTTAGCTCCTCTAAAAGCCTTACGCCCTCACCGTTTTTTAGGCTATTGGGCTGAAAAACAGGAATATTGTTTTCAAGGGCTACAACCTTAACCGGTGGTGGTGTGAGAATTGCTTTTCTGCCAACAGGCTTATCAGGCTGAGTGAAAACACCAACAACCTCGTAGCCGTTTTCTATTAACGCTTTTAAGGGTGCAACGGCAAAATCCGGAGTACCCATATATACTACTTTCATTTTATCACTCTACTTTGTGAAGTACTTCGCCTTCGTCTAATTTATCCTTATAAAGAATACCGTCAAGGTGGTCTATTTCGTGGCAGAAGCAACGAGCCTTAAGACCCTCACCCTTATATAAGCACCACTTGCCCTCTCGGTTTTGGGCTTTAACCTTAACTACATTGGGGCGAGATACGATACCACAGAGCCCCGGCAGTGAAAGACAACCCTCTGTGCCTGTCTGGATGCCGTCTACCTCTGTAATTTCAGGATTAATAAGCTCGATATACTCATTTCTGTCCTCGCTTACGTCCATAACCACAACCCTACGTAAAACTCCTACCTGTGGCCCTGCAAGACCAACGCCACCTGAGTTGTACATTGTGTCCTTCATATCGTCCAAAAGCTCGAAAAGTCGTTCGTTAAACTCTGTAACAGGACGTGATTTTTTTCTTAAAATAGGGTCATCGTCTACCCTTATGTTTCTGATTGCCATTTTAATTCTCCTACATAATCGGATTCATATCAATGGTGATGCCGGCACCATTGTTCTGAACATTTTTCATATATTTTTTAACAAGGTTCGCCATCATTTCTCTGAAGCGCTTGTTATTTTTACATTTAACGGTAACTATGTACCTGTATTTGTTGCTTACCTTACTTATACGGGGCTGCACAGGTGATAAAGCATTCACTTTAACGTCTGCATATTCCCCTGTGGCTGATTCCTTTAGCATATCAAAGAAATTGAGTGCACAACGATACGCCTTATTCTGTTGCTCACTTAAAAACGTGATTGAGCAAATATCACAGAAGGGTGGGTAAAGCATACTTTTCCTGATAACAGCTTCCATTTGGTAAAAGCTTTCGTAATCCTGTGCAGCAGAAAGCTCAATAATATCGTGGTCGGGAACAATTGTCTGTATATACGCCGTGCCCTTGCTCTTACCTCTGCCTGACCTGCCGATTACCTGAGTGAGCAAATCAAAAGCCTTTTCACTACTTCTGAAATCGTCGTTATAAAGCTGATGGTCGATTGATATTATACCAACAAGGGTTACATT
>JAZSJL010000019.1:0-6592 GCA_045534355.1 Acutalibacteraceae bacterium | reverse complement strand
CATACCGATTGCCGTAGGAAACATTACAGGCATTGTCATCACAAGGGAGCGAAGTATGGGTGAAATTACCCCAACTGCAAGTCCCCAAGGGGCTCCACAGATGAAGCCGCAAAGGATTGCGGGAATATGCATAGGGCAAAGCATATCACCTATTTCATTTATCTGCATTGTAAAAAACGGCAACACAAAGGCTAACGCAATAAACATTGCAGACAAACATGTTTTTTGTATTAAAATTTTTGTTTTCATAGCAACTTACTTTCTTTTATTTTTTTAGATTCAATTCACGGTAGCTTTGGCAACGGGCAACAAGACGCTGTGCATCGGTGTAAGGCTTTACTGCTCGCATATATAGATTTGCTTCTCTTGTAGCTTTCTTGATAGTGAGCCTGATTGTTGCCTGTTGTTTTCTTAAAGCTGATAAATTCTTTGATAACTGAGCATAGGGAGTTTTTTCTTCCTTTGCTTTTTTTATTTCTTTTATCAAATCATTGATTTCATACTCTAATTTTTCCTCTTCATCAAATAAATCTGTGAACACAGAAAAATTGAAATCAACTACACCTTTGGGAAAATGTTTTTTTACAGTTTTTTGAGCCGTAAGGAAGCTTCTGTACTGGTCCTTAACCCTCTTTTGCACTTCCTTATTGTTGCCACACATAGCTAAAAGTGTTTCTACAGAGGGAAGCATTTTATAGAAATTACTTATTCCACAAGCAACAATATCAGATGCTAATTCAAACTCCTTTGCACCCAGCTCCGTGTCGAAATACGTAATTTCATCCCACACCATTTTAGCAATTTCAATATCCTCGTTGTAGCCTCGCATCATTTTCTTTTCGGCTCTTGAGTGACCACCGGTAATAACGCAAGGTGTTAAGGTGTGGTATTCCTGTGCCTGCTTTATAATCTCCCGTGCTTCTGATTGCTGTTCAGGTGTGTGCACACCCTTTTCTTTATCCTCAAAGAACGCTCTGATACGAAGTATATTGACCATTGCCTTCTGCTTTGTTTCCGTTAAATCATAGAAGAAAAACGGTATTACGTTAAGTGCTGCACCTACTACAGATGCCATTATGAGCACAGAGCATATTGACCTGAAAAGCTCTGTGTTATAAAGCACGTCGTAAACGTTATCTGCGCCGTAGCCCAGCTCTACTGCCTTTTGTGCATTAAGACCTGCTTTTTCGTATATAGCAGGAAGCACGGCACCTGTTGCAAGTGTAATTACACTACCAATAAGACCTACTGCAGAGAACATACCGTCTATACGCTGACCACTTATATATTGCTGATAATCTCTTATATCAGCATTAAGGCTCGGGCTCATAAAGTGACCCAAGGAAGTAAGGAGCTGATTTATGAAAATGAATACAAGCAGGTACCATATAACTCCTGCACCACTCATTTTCACGACAGGGAGCATTGCGGCAATAAATACAATATTCATAAGGTTACTGAAAACAAGCACC
The DNA here is from genome assembly GCA_045534355.1 of Acutalibacteraceae bacterium. Classification (GTDB taxonomy): domain Bacteria; phylum Bacillota; class Clostridia; order Oscillospirales; family Acutalibacteraceae; genus DTU089. Next base: position 5,120 of record JAZSJL010000019.1, on the reverse strand, counting down.
CTCTTTTTTCCATAGCGCCTTATGAGTGCCGGAGCAAAAAGGTTTGGCCACAAGGAGGCATTACCTGCAACGGCTGTAATAATTGCATACTGTGCGGCAGAGCACGCCTGCTGGTAGTTGTACATCCAGCCCATAATTGTACCGAAGGAGCCTTCAAGGAAGCCTATCCAGCCGGCTAACGAAACTATCCAGAAATATTTATTACCTGCAACTGCTCTGAGTGCATCCGTAAAGCTCATCTGAAGCACTCGGTTTTTTGGCTGAACAATTCTTTCCCTTGTGTTTACGTAAATAAGCACGGAAATAAGGAAGCCCACGATAAGCATTGGTGGATAGAGCACCCTGTAAACCTTCATATCATAGAGGGTGTTATCCCCTGTTATTGCTTTTGCCACAAGAGGAAGGAAAATACTTGCTATAGATGGGGAAATATTTTCTATAACGGACTTAACTGCATAAACGTCCGTACGCTCAATTGTGTTTGGCGAAAGCACGTTTATGATACTATCGTTGGCATCCAAAAGGAAATTATAAAAGAATTGGAAGCCTATATTAAACAGCAATACAACTACGCATTTTGCAGTCATAGACATAAGCTCATATGGTGCCCAGATAAAGCCTATACCCAAAAGCACGGTAGGAATACCCATTGTAATTATGTATGGTCGGTATTTACCCTTAAGGCTTCGTGAGCTGTCTATCATTTTTGCTCGCAATGCTGTTAACGGGAAGCCTGCTATAACGCTTATTATGTAAATAACATAAATTGATGTGGGTGGTATACCGATTGTGTTACCGATAAGCACATTACCTACGCTTAAAATCATTGTGCTTACACAGTAAACAATAAATTTAACGCCTATGCCACCAACAGCAAGTGAAGCAATTTCCTTAAAGGGAATAAACCTACCGTCAGGTGCTGTTTTCCAGTATTTTTTCAGTTTTTCAATTAAGCTTAACACTTTTTCTTTCATAGCTTCACCATACTATTGTTGTTACTGACCTTGGGGGCAGCACTATATTTTGTGAATCCACCTTTGCTTCTGCAAGGCTGTTGCTTTCGTCGGTAACCGAAACAAGAATTTCACCCTCTGTAGGGACTTCAATAGATTTTTCATTCTGTGATTTATTAACGGCAACAACTATAACCCCTTCACCCTGCTTAAAGGCTGTAAGGAGAACATCGCTATCACCACAAGAGGCTTCTATGCGCCTTGCACCTCTTTTAACATACTTAGTATAATTCCCTGTTACGTAGTAGCGCTTGGTAATTTCAAACGTATTTTCGGGAAGGTTTATGTATATAAGCCCATCGCAGTAGTCAACCTCGGAAACAGCAATCCAATGCTGCCAGGAGGTAGCACCAAGAATCGGGAAATCCTCGTGCATTACTGTGGCGGTAGCTATACCAGAATCAATACCGTAATCCCTGCCACCCTGCATATGAGTCCACTCACTCATTTTAATGGGTACGCCGGGGTATTTTTTATCCATCCACCTTTTGAAGCGCTTAACAAAGGCTATTCTGTTATTAAGAAACGGAATATTTATAGGAATAGGTATGGGTAAGCAATAGGAATGTACGTCTACTGCATCTAAATGCTTTCGTACCTTTTTATTTTTAAGTAGCTGACGGGTGTAGCTTTTATTAAACCACCTTAAGTCACCTGCCTCTGCACCTGAAAGCTTAACGCCATTGAGCATAGGTCTTTTTTCTAATTCCTCTGCAAAAACCTCAAATACCCTTCTCACACTTTTGGGTCTGTAGAAGCAGCCCTCCTGACCACCATTCCACACCCAGATAGGCTCATTAACAGGTGAAAGGTATTTTACAGGGATACCTTTGTTTATAAAGTGCTCCGTAACGTCCATGCAATAGTTTGCAAATTCTCTGTAGTTCTTCTTGGAAATATTTTCGTGGAAAAGCTGATGCTTTTTATTGTGAGCAAGTCCGTTTTTAGTAAGGCGCTCTACAGGTGAATTAACAAAAAGTACAACCTCATCTGCACCATACTCAACAGATTTTTTCATCATATACACAGCGTTTTTATCTCTGCTCCAATCGTATTCACCGGGAGCAACCTCAAAGCATTGGGTTGCTCTTAAGGGTTGGCTGTATTCACCCTTACCTGAATGAACGGAGCCACCACCGATATTATATCGGTAAATGCTCATACCAATACCCTCTGTGGGGCTATAGAGAAGCTGTGCTATTCTGTCACGCACAGGCATCTGTGAAGCAGGGTCGATATGCTCCCAGCCACCTACAAGCTGTGCCCACCAGGCACCACTTGCACCTATGCCGTCAAAGACCTGATATTCTTTATTTTTATCAATGTATATCTGCATACCGACACCTCCTTTTTAAATCTATTTTATTTTAATACCTTCTTGAAAGTCTGCTTTCTGCTTCATCTCTTGTGATTTTACCTGCATTACATTCAGCCATAACCTGAACGTCCCTGTCCTTAAGGTTATAGAACTTCCAAACAATATACGATGCTAGGTAGCCCAAGGAAGGAATAAGGGCGTATATTAACCAGAAGGCATCAAGTGCATGAGGTGTCTGTGTAACACCCATTTGAGCAAGCTGTTCAAAGTTTTCTGCCTCAACGTTCACCCAGCCCACTACCTCAAGGCCAAGCAAAAATACAGAAAGTGCACTTGAAATAGCACCTGTGAGCTTTACCATAAAGGTCTGTATAGCAAAGGTAATACCCTTGGCGTCTGTACCGGTTTTAAATTTACCATACTCAGCACAGTCAGGAGTAAACATAAAGAGCATAACACCCAGCGTAGAAACAGGAATTGAACGAAGTGTGTTTATAATAAAGAAATTAGTTGTGCTCTCGTAGCCCATAAGCCACATTATAACGCCTAAAACAACCGAAAGGAGCACACTTACTCTGAAAACCACCATCTTGTCAAATTTACGAACAAGGCGTGGTACAAGAATTGCACCGAGGAATGCAAAGGGTGCACCAACAAAGCCCACAACAGTTGTAAACATTGCATCGTGGAAAAGGTAATAGGAAGCAAGAAGATTAAGCGCAGTTACGTAGTTTACGCTTGAGTAAAAGAAGAAGCCACCATAGTAAAGAAGAAGGTATTTATTGTGGAAAAGATATGAGAACATCTTTTTTATAGAAAAAGCCTCTTCTTCAACAGGTGTATAGCGCTCCTTTAGCTTAAAGCAAGCCGGCAGCATAGTAATAAAAGCAATTACTGCGCATATTATTACTGCCACAGTATAATTGCTGCCAACGTTTTCACTTACAAGGAAGGCAACAATTGCAGGAGAAAGGAAGCCTCCGACGCCACCCCATATACTCTTGTAGGACATCATACTGTTACGCTCATCAACGTTATCCGTCATAGCAGTTATGATACCGTAAATAGGTACGTCGCAAAGAGTATAAACAGTATCCCATACGAGGTAAGCTATAGCAAACCAGGCAAGCTGCACAGTTTCAGAAACAGAGCTTGGAATAGCAAACATAAATATGCTTGTTATCGGGATGAGTACAACGGATATTTTCAACCAGGGTAAATACTTTTTGCCACTTTTGAATTTTACTGCATCAAAAACAATTCCGAAAAGAGCATCATTAATAGCATCCCAGATTTTAACTGCCAACATTACACCTGCAATTTTTATTGGGTTTACACCGATAAAGGCAAAATACGTTGTAAGACAGGTTGATACCAACGCATAGAAAATATTCTGACCTGTAAAATACACGTAGTAGCTTTTTCTTTCACTACCACTTGTTTTCCAGCCCTGTGGTGTTTTTGGATTTATTAAAGCACTAATCTTTTTCATTTATTCTTCCACCTTAAACATAGAATCGTATTTGTTTGCCCAGGCAAGCACCTGCGCTTCGTTATACTCCTTAGGCATACCCTGAAGAGCTGCAACGACACCTATCATACCCTTACCAAGTCCAAGGAATTTTTTAAGTAATTTTTTATTACCGAACAGAGCCTTTACTCTCAACAGAGTTTCCTTGCTGAAATATGAAGCAATATCTATATCTGTTTTTTCTGCTGAAACAGAAATCTCCTTGGATGTAATAATTTTATTATCGAATATATAATCAAGCTCATCTGTTGTAATGGTTGTAAGGAAAAGCTTTACCTTTGCAATGGGTGCAAGTCCGTTACCAAGCTTTTTGTAGTAGGCTCTCTGGTACTCCCAGAGCACACTCGCTGTATAGTCCTTATCCTTATTTTTGATAAGCACGGTTGCAAGTAAGGGTGCTGCAGAGAAACAGTTTGCAATACCTGTACCGGTAATTGGGAACGTCATAAAGGCGCTGTCACCTATTGTTGCATAGCCGTTTGCCACCATAACGGAAAGTGGGTGGCGTACAGGAATGGCGGCAAAGGTATTTCCCCTTAAAGCCTCTGTACCAAGGCTTGGATTTTTTGAGCGATAGTAGTTTGCAGTACGCTCTGCCTCTGATATATCAAACTGCCGGAATCTGCCAACAAGCAAATCAGTATAATTTTCCTCTGTGGCGACCCAACCTATGCCTAACTTCCCCTCTGCAAAAATACAAAGCTTGAAGGGGTCCTTGACAGGCTCCATAGAGGCTCTGTTGAAAAAAGCTCTGTAAATAAAGAATTTTTCATATTTGCCTACGTTAGCCTGAATACCGAATTCCTCAGGAAGACTTGCTCTTACCAAGGAATCACAGCCACAGGCATCTATAACTAAATCACCATAGATATCGCCTTTATCTGTTTTTATACCAACAACGGTTTTGCCCTGTACTATGGCACCTGTGATATTGTAGCCGTAGTTGAATTTAACACCGGCTTTCTCGGCGTGAGAAATAAGATACTTGTATATATCCCTACGCTCCATTTTGATTTCTCTTTCGCTTTCGGGAACGTGCTGCTCAACTGCTGTTTTTTCACTTGTAGAATAGAAGGTCATATCTGTTTTATAAACGTACATATCCTCAGGTGGCATAGGCAGTCCTATGGATTTAAATGCACGTGGGTTGAAAATATCGGTCCAGTCATAGCCCATTTTGTCCCTGTCGTGCTTTTCGTAAACCTCCACCTGAAAACCGTTTTGTGCAAGGAGCATACCAACGGCAATACCACCGTGA
>JAZSJL010000067.1:0-1832 GCA_045534355.1 Acutalibacteraceae bacterium | reverse complement strand
TATTTCTTCAGTAGAGAGTGTAAATGAGCTGTCGCAGCTTTCAGGTCTGCCAATAAAAATGACAACAGTAAGTGAAAATTTAGTTGATTCTTTTAATGGTGAAATAGATAACATTTTTCCATTGAAATTACAAAAAAAGATAGTATAATATATTAATGTATCTTATTGATATTTATGTATGATTATTGGAGGTAAGATTATGGCAAAGGTTACTTTCGCGGACAACGTTTGCAAAGGCTGCGGTCTTTGTGTTGGTGCTTGTCCTAAAAAAATTGTAGCACTTGATACTTCAAGACTTAACGCAAAGGGCCATCACCCTGCACACGTTACAGATGAAAGCTTATGTATTGGCTGTGCATTCTGTGCAACAATGTGCCCTGATTGCGTAATTACAGTAGAAAGATAAGAGGTGGAAAAAATGGGTGAAAAAGTTTTAATGAAAGGTAACGAAGCTATTGCAGAAGCTGCAATAAGAGCAGGTTGTTTACATTACTTCGGTTATCCTATTACACCACAAACAGAAATTGCAGCTTATATGGCAAAACGTATGCCAAAAGTTGGCGGTGTATTCTTACAGGCGGAAAGTGAAATTGCTGCTATCAATATGGTACTTGGTGTTGCTGCTACAGGTAAAAGAGTAATGACATCATCTTCAAGCCCCGGAATCTCTCTTAAGAGTGAGGGTATTTCATACATAGCAGGTAGCGACGTTCCTGCACTTATCGTTAACGTTCAGCGTGGTGGCCCCGGTCTTGGTGGTATTCAGCCATCACAGTCAGACTATTTCCAGGCTGTTAAGGGTGGCAGCCACGGTGACTTCAAGAAGATTGTTCTTGCTCCTGCATCAGTTCAGGAAATGGCAGACCTTACAGCTACAGCTTTTGACCTTGCAGATAAATACAGAATTCCTGCAATGATTCTTGCTGACGGTACTCTCGGTCAGATGATGGAGCCTGTTGAGCTTCCTGATACTGCTCCAAAGACATTTGATAAGCCTTGGGCACTCACAGGCACAAAGGGTGAGAGAAAGCACAATATAGTTAACTCTCTCTACTTAAAGCCTGAAGAGCTTGAAAAAACAAACTTCGAGCGTTTCGCAAGATATAGCGAAATTGAAGAGAACGAGGTTCTCTTTGAAGAATATCTTATGGACGATGCAGAAATCTGCGTAGTATCATTTGGTATTACAGCCCGTGTTGCTAAAAATGCTATTGTTGAAGCAAGAGCACAGGGTATTAAGGTTGGTATGATTCGTCCTATTACTCTCTGGCCATTCCCTGAAAAGGTATTAAGAGCTGCTGCAGATAAGTGCAAGGCTTTCCTTTCAGTTGAAATGAATATGGGTCAGATGATTGAGGATATTAAGCTTGCAACAGAGTGTAAAAAGCCTGTTTACCTTTGCAACCGTACAGGTGGTATGATTCCATCACCTGAAGAGGTTCTTGCAAAGATTGTTGAAATCAACGAAGGAGGCGACAAATATTAGATAATGTATTTGAAAAATCAAAGGTATTGACCGATGCACCACTCCATTATTGCCCCGGTTGTACACACGGTATAATTCATCGTCTTGTTGCAGAGGTTATCGAGGAGTTAGGCATTGAGGGCAGAACAATTGGTGTTGCACCTGTTGGTTGTTCCGTTATGGCTTACGATTACTTTACAACAGATTTTATTCAGGCACCACACGGCAGAGCACCTGCTGTTGCTACAGGTGTTAAGCGTGCAGACCCTGAAAACAACATTGTTTTCACATATCAGGGTGACGGTGACCTTGCTGCTATCGGTACTGCAGAAACAGTACACGCTGCTGCACGTCGTGAAAACATTAC
>JAZSJL010000384.1:0-2550 GCA_045534355.1 Acutalibacteraceae bacterium | reverse complement strand
CCTGAGGCTCCTGAAAAACAGGCAAATTGGTGTTTGAATCGAATACAACACGCATTGTGTTATCGCACTCAAAATAGCCGACACAGACCAGTAATTTATCTTTTTTAAAAAATTTGAAATGGTTATTTTCGATAGTGTTTTCGTTTATGATTTCAAAGCTAAAATCACTTACAAGTAAGGATGAAACAGCACAAAAACCATCTTTTAAAACGTCACTATACAGCAAAAGCAAGCAATCCTCTCCCGAATCATAAGAGAGAGGAGCTTTTTTAAGCTGAATATCAATTATTTCAGTAATATTCTTTATAAGCTTTTCGTTTTTCATAGCACTTAAAGTCCAATAGAATTGATGTAATCTTTGATGTCATTTTCGGTAGATGAAACCTTACCCTGAATCATGGTATCTCTACCACCACCCCTGCCCTGCAGAGCGTTGTTCAAATCCTTTGCAACGCTACGCATATCAAGGGTTTTGCTACAAGCAATATACGAATAACCGGACTCATTATTGCCTGAAAAAACAAGGCAAAGCTCACTGTTTTCCATACCGAAATTTGCTACCTCACGCATCATATCAGCATCAAAATTTGACACTATCAGATAGGCACATTTTGATGTATAAGACATAGACCTTTTCGCATCGTTTGCTACAGACATTTTAAAGGCTGTATACTCACGGAAAAGAGATTCATTTTCAGCCTGCAAACGCTCAACAGCTGAGGTAATTTCGCCCTGCTTTGCAGAAAGCAAATTAGAAATTTCATATACACTTTTGTACTTATTACGATAGTCAGAAACGGCATCAAGACCACTTTTCATAACAAGCCTTATACCACCTCTGTGGCGCATAAAATCAAGAATTTTTATAGTGCCGATTTCACCTGTTTTATTTAAGTGGGGCGCACAGCAAGCACACAAATCTGTGTTTTCGATTTTAACAAGCCTTACACCCTCTGTAAGGTCGAGCTTACTTCTGTAATCAAGTGTCTCAAGCTCTTCTTCAGCAGGAAAATAACATATAATATCAAAGTTTTTGCAAACAGCAAGGTTAGCCTTATCCTCTACCTCATCCAGCTGCTCACGAGTAAGCTCACCATTGAAATCAACGGTTACATAGTCGTCCTCCATATGAAAGCCGACGTTATCGTAACCATACATAGAATGAACTATACCCGAAACAATATGCTCTCCACCGTGCTGTTGCATACGTCGGAAGCGAGTTTCCCAATCAAGTGTACAGGAATACTCTTTTCCAATTTCAAGCTCTCTGTCACAAACATGTATAATTTCACCATCTGTTTCACGGACATCTGAAACAACGGCATCACCGATAAAGCCTGTATCTGCCTTCTGTCCTCCACCCTCGAAGAAAAATGCTGTTTTGTCCAGTGTTATATGATAAAAATCTGAAGCCTTAACGCAACCGGTTACAGTTGCGCTAAAGCTTGAAACATACGAATCATTATAGAATATTTTTTCTGTAGACATACCTAAAATTTCCCTTTTATTATTTAATGAAAAGCAATGCGATTGCTATTGTAAACTGTGCAGCATAATAGAGCAAATGATTAATAATTATTGCAGGTCTGCTTGTTCTCTTTTTTTCAGTCTGGCCAAAATAAAGACCTGACAGAAACACATCGGAAGCAAGAAAAAGAATGAATCCAATTGTAAAAATCAATGCAGGCAAGGAATAATCAAAAATAGCATAGCCCGATGCAAGACCATAAACATAACCTAAAATAAACATATATAAAATGGTAATGTTCCTGAAGCCTCTGTAATCAAGCTTCATTATAAGCTTTGCAAGGAATACAATGGCTACGCACACAAGACCTGCAGCAATTGAACCTATAAAAGCCTTTAGATTAAAGCCGAAATTTATATATAACGCAGCAATGTAAAAAATATGACCTACGCCAAAAGATGAAAAACCTGCATTAAGATATTCTTTCTCGTGACTTTTGAAAACATACTTCAAATCAAGAGCAATATCTCCAAGGAGCCCCCATACGCCACCGGCTGCAACTAACGCACCCACAATCTTAGGACAATCCGGATTTTCCACCATTGCAAAAAGGCTTGTTAAAATAAAACAAACACTTGCAACTGCCTTAAGAAACGCAAGCTTAAGAGTAACCTTCGCAGTTCTTTTTGAAACAAATATAAGCACAAGAATTGCACCTAACACCCCAAAAACGTACGTCATGAAAACGCCTCCTCTTTATTAATGAAATAATATCACATTTTTATACTAAATAACAGATAGTACTCCAAGAATGTTTGCATAAAAATTCTGTTCAAAATTTGTTAATATTCACAATTAATTTACACTTGATTTTGTGTTTAAAGAGTGGTAACATATCATTAAAGTTAATACGCCAATGACTTTACGCAAATAACGAGAGCTGCTTAATTTTTGAGCAGCTCTCGTTATTTTTTGACTTTTCAGGTCATTTCTTTACAAACTGTTTTTGTTTTGTTTATTTTTCATATATTTTATTGGATAATTTTGTTTTTTTAGATTAGTAAAATAATACATATTATATT
>JAZSJL010000073.1:0-5636 GCA_045534355.1 Acutalibacteraceae bacterium | reverse complement strand
GCGACATATTCACAATGCTCATCCCCTCTTTATTTACGTACTGCATAGCTATTCGTTGCTACAACTCTCTTTCGGAATTCACCTCCATTATATGGGTGTTTGTTCCTCTTGTTGCAATATTCCTTTTCAACATTGTGGCATATTTTAAAAAGCCCTCAATAAAGGGCTCACAGTTCCTTCCTATGCTGTTTGTTTCTGTTGCCGTTACAATCGGTGGCATAGGTGTTATTTCAGCAAAGGACTACTTTGCAGGCGCTTCCATCTACAATATGCTGGGTATCGGCTTCGGTATGCTTCTTATTTACTGCTATTTCTTCTCAAAAATTGAGGCGAACGACAAATACTCCCTTATTGAAAAGCTTGCCGAAATAATGGTTGTTATTGGTCTTTTCATTTCCTTTATGGTATTTGCCCACTACGTTATTAACGTAAATACAGTTATTGACAAGGGTGGTATTTTCTATATCCGTTGGCGCAACAACGCTTCCACAATTCTTATGATGGCAATGCCATTTGCCTTCTACCTTGGCAATAAAAAGCCATACTCTGCCGTACTTGCGTTTGTTTTTTACATAGCAATGCTCCTTACAGGCTCCCGTGGTGGTATGCTCTTCGGCTCTATAGAAATAGTTATGTGCCTTGTTATGTTTATCCTTTACGACAGGCGCCGTAGACTTGCCTACGTGCTTATATGTGCCTGCTTCGTTTTCATAGCGCTTATATTCTTGCCGGAAATTACCACATTTTTAAACTTTACTATTCAAAGACTTTTTAAGGTGCTTAACCAGTTCCTTCTCGGTGGTCCCGATACCGAAACACGTGTGCGCCACTATGCACGAGGTGTAGAGGATTATTTCAATAATCCGATATTCGGTACAGGTCTTGGCAACCTTACAAACAGAGATATTTTCAAGAGTAAGCCGGGTTCACTTTGCTGGTACCATTGCTCAGCTATTCAGGTAGCAGGTAGCTTCGGCACAATAGGTATTATTGCCTTTACTTACCAATTCATAAAGAGAAATTTGCTTATCTGGAAAAGAGCAACTCTTTTCAATATGACAATATTCCTCTCCTACATAAGCCTTGAGCTTATGTCCCTTGTAAACCCCGGCGTTTTCTGCCCGATGCCGTATTTACTTCTGGTAACACTCTTTATGGTTGTAGTAGAAAAATCAAACGGAAGCTCCGAGCCACAGGTTAAAATACCAATTCTCAAAAAATTCCGTGAGAAAAGGAAAGCAAAAAAACTGAAAAAAGCATAAAAATAACACCATCAGCAACATGCTGATGGTGTTATTTTTTATAACTTCTCTATAAGTATATCTGCTATTCTCTTGCAAGCGAAGCCGTCGCCGTATGGGTTTGAAGCCTTGCTCATTTTATCGTACTCCTCTTTATCTGTAAGGAGCTTTGTAAACTCTGAGTAAATTGTTTCTTCCTCTGTGCCCACAAGCTTTAAAGTACCTGCCTTGATACCCTCGGGGCGCTCTGTTGTATCTCGCATAACAAGCACAGGCTTACCGAGAGAAGGCGCCTCCTCCTGAATACCACCGGAGTCTGTAAGAATAAGGTAGCTCTTGTTAAGGAAGTTGTGGAAATCCAGCACCTCAAGTGGCTCAATGATGTGAATTCTTTCATCATCACCAAGTATTGCATTTGCTGTCTCACGCACAGCAGGATTCATATGAATCGGATAAATAGCCTTAACATCAGGGTTTTCATCCATAACTCTACGAATAGCTCTGAACATATTTTTCATTGGCTCACCCAGATTCTCTCTGCGGTGGGCTGTTATCATAATAAGACGGCTACCCTCTGCCCACTCTAATTCAGGGTGAGTATAACTCTCTTTAACAGTTGTTTTAAGAGCGTCAATAGCAGTATTACCTGTAATATAAATAGTATCAGGATTCTTACCCTCTCTTAAAAGGTTATCCCTTGAAAGCTCTGTTGGTGAGAAATTGAATTTGCTCACTATACCAACTGCCTGACGATTAAATTCCTCAGGGTATGGGGAGTAAATATTGTACGTGCGAAGTCCTGCTTCAACGTGTCCTACAGGAATCTGCAAATAGAAGCAGGCAAGGGCTGTAACGAAGGTCGTAGAGGTATCGCCGTGTACAAGTACAACGTTTGGCTTTTCCTTCTCAAGCACCTCTTTAATTGAGTTGAGAATATTTGTTGTTACGTCGAAAAGAGTCTGTCTGTCTTTCATAATAGAAAGGTCGTAGTCAGGCTTTACGGAAAACGCCTCAAGCACCTGGTCGAGCATCTGTCTGTGCTGACCTGTTACGCAAACTACAGTCTGAAGCTCACTTCTGCTTTTTAATTCGTTTACTAACGGACACATTTTTATTGCTTCCGGTCTTGTTCCGAAAACAAGCATTACTTTTTTCATAAATAAAATATCTCCAAAAATTAAAGTCTGTAAATTCCGGGAAGGTCAATAACCTTCCTTGTATCAAGAACGATTTTGCCTTTAAGCTTGTCTACATTATTCTTAATTTCGTCGTGACCAACAAGAACAACAACAAGCTCTGATTCCTCAAGGAATTTATCGAAATCGTGATACTGATTATCAACAATATCCTTTGTGATATATGGGTCGTAAACCTTGAGCTGAGGAGCAAGGTGCTTGTCCTGACATTCAAGAAGCTGGAGTGTTGGTGACTCTCTGTAGTCGTCAACGTTTTCTTTATATGTAAGACCATAAAGACCAACCTTTGAGAAATCTGTAATATTATTTTCTTTCATAATATTATAAATTCTCTCAAGCACGAATTCAGGCATAGAATCGTTAATTTTCATTGATTCCCAAATAACCTTTGTAAGAGACGGATAATCGCCAACAAGGAACCATGGGTCAACAGAAATGCAGTGTCCACCAACACCTGGTCCCGGCTGAAGAATATTTACACGTGGATGCATATTGCATATTCTGATAATCTCATAAACATCCATATCGTCATGACGGCAAATCTTTGCAAGCTCATTTGCAAAAGCAATATTAACTGCACGGTATGTGTTTTCAATAACCTTTGTCATTTCTGCAGTTTTAATGTCGGTAACAACAATATCACCAAGGCAGAAGGATGCATATACTTCTTTAATCTTTTCACCGATTGCAGGGTCATCTGCACCGATTGTGCGAGAGTTGTGAAGAAGCTCGTAAACCATATTGCCGGGAATAATTCTCTCAGGTGCGTGAACAAGGTTAATATCCTCACCGATAACGAACCCGTTTTCCTCAATAATAGGTCTTACGAATTTATCGATAGTGCCGGGGGAAACTGTTGATTCAATAACAACAGTTGCTCCCTTAGGGCAAACTCGCATAACCTCTTTAACTGCAGCATTTACGTAGCAAGCATCAATCTTCTTTGAGAAGCTGTCGTATGGTGTGGGAACAGAAACAATATAAACATCTGTTTTCTGGTATTCTGTTGTGAACTTAATACCGGCTTTAACAGCATCGTCAAAGAGCTCATCAAGACCCTTTTCTTCGAATGTTGTTTTACCTGCATTAAGTGTTGCCACAAGCTCAGGATTGTAGTCTGTGCCAACAACCTCAACACCGTGAGAAGCAAGCATAAGCGCTGTGGGAAGACCTATGTAACCAAGACCGATAACGTTAATCATAATATATTTCTCCTTTAGTTTTATAACAATTTATCAGAACATTTTTATTCGTTCAATTCTTTTATTATTCTCGCCGGATTTCCTGCAATCACACAGTTTCCTTGTGGGAAACTCTTTGTAACAACACTACCCGCACCAACAATCGTGTGCTCACCAAGCTCAACACCGGGTAAAATCATACAATTCATACCAATCCAACTATTTTTCCCTATTCGGATATCTTTGCCGGCCGTGTATTTGGACAAATCATTAAAGTCGTGATTAGCAGTGATCAAACCAACGTTTCCTGCAATGTATGTTCCTTTACCTATATAAATCTTGGCATCAGGAGCTGCTCGAAAATATGAACCTGTTTTTTGAAAATTTGACAAATCATCAATATCAAATTCTATATTCTCCCAATGCACAACCTGCATTCTAAAAGAAACAGGAAAAGGAATGTTCCGTTGATAGCCTATAATTTTTTGGATAAAAACGTTTTCCATAACCCAACGCCAACCATTTGAGTAACGCAGTTTATCAAACTCTTTTCCTTTGAGATATTTTTTATCGTAAAAAATACTACCAATAATTTGAGCAAATGCTTTTTTTACAACACTAACGCCAGCACGAAAATATTGCTTTAACGTGTATCTCTTCTTTATAAAATCACTTCCTTTGATTCGTTTTTTTAACCACAAAGATAAATTTCCATCAGACAAACGTGCTTTTCAATGATTTGGACAATCTCTTTTCATAAGCACATTAAAAAAATAAATCTTCTTACTCAACCGACATATAAGCACCCTGAAATTTGCTGTCATGTGCAAAATATGCGTTATTTATTTTCTTACCTTTCTTTATTAAGAAAAATCCACTGTTTTTTTATAGAGCGGAAATTCAAAACAAAAAAAGTTGCTCCCCATATACCACCAAGACATATAGCCAAAACTATAGAGTTAACCGGAATAGCTTTGCACAACAATTCTTTGCAAATGTAACAAATTGCACCTAAAAAAATGTTTATTAAGACAAATACACCACATTGTTTCCAAGGGAATATCTCTCTAAAACTGATTTGAAGCTTTTTGCATGTGTATATAAGCTGGTACATAGCCATTGCAACTGTTGATATAAATGTTGCAATAGCAGGGCCAATAAATCCGAATAGAGAGAAACAAATATAATTCAGCGCTGTATTAAGTAATAAAGAACCTATTGAACTGTACAACACCGGCTTTGTTTTACCTGTTGCATTGAGCATCATACCAAAATATGTACACCTTAAAAGAAGCACCAAACAATAAACCCTAAAAACGGAAACACCGGCAATGTATTTGTCAGAATATAAAATTGTAACAACCTCTGGAGCAAAAACAAAACAGCCTGTTGCTAAAACACTTATTATTGCAAAAGAAATACTCGTTGCACTATTCCACAATTTTACTGCATCTTTCTTTTTATCATCACGCAATAATCGTACCACCTGTGGCATTAAAACAGCAGTTAAAGACGTTGCAATAATTGTAACCGGCAACTCCTTAGAGGCGTTTGTATATATGGCAAGGTCCTCAGTTGACAAAAAAGCTGTTATTACTAACTTATCAAGCTCTATATTAATTGTTCCAACCGTAGACGCCAGTCCGATAGGAACAGAAAATTTTAAAATAGTCAAAACCATATCTTTTTCAAGACCCAGCTTAAATTTCGGACTATTTTGTTTGACAATAACGTATGTCCATATGGTAAAGATTATTTCTACACCAAGAAATAAAACCATATACTGAACAAAATTACCACCCAAAAGCTGAACAAGTAATATTGCTATGAGCAAAGCAACACTATTTGTCAACCTGTACACCATTAGTTTAGACGTTTTTTTATATACGACAAGTAGATTTTCCACACTTGCCATAATTATCTTTGTCCAGGGATACAGTGCAAGGAAGAACCAAAAAGTTTTTATTTGGTCATTCTTGAAAAAATCTTCCAGAAGAGGAACGGATAACACTAATACC
>JAZSJL010000018.1:0-6199 GCA_045534355.1 Acutalibacteraceae bacterium | reverse complement strand
ACTTGACCATCTTTTACAACGTAGTCAATATCTCTTGTCATTGTACCGTGTGCTCTTAAGGCTTGGTTGATGTGGTGCTGAAGTGTAAGGTTTTGAGCATCCATAAGGTTTTCAACGCCGAATTCCTTTTCTGCCTTGTGGATGCCTGATTTTGTAAGAGTAACGCTCTTTGCCTTTTCGTCAACAAAGTAGTCGCCACCCTCTTTTTCAGCAATTTCTTCAATATCACACTTGGAGTCGAACTCCTGTACCTTTACCATTTTGAGCTTGCGCACAAAGCTGTTTGCTTTTTGATAAAGGTCTGTGGACGCTTCACCTATACCTGAAATAATAAGTGGTGTACGAGCCTCGTCAATGAGAATAGAGTCAACCTCGTCTACGATAGCAAAGCTGTGTCCTCTTTGTACACGCTGATTTGCGTACATAACCATATTGTCACGAAGGTAGTCGAAGCCCATCTCATTGTTTGTACCGAAGGTGATGTCTGCCGCATATGCTTCTTTTCTTTCCTCGTTTGTTTTTTCGTGGATAATAAGTCCTACTGTAAGACCGAGGAAACGGTAGATTTTACCCATCCACTCGGAGTCACGCTTTGCAAGGTAATCGTTTACTGTAACAATGTGCACACCGTTGCCTGAAAGTGCATTCAGATATGCAGGGAGTGTAGCAACAAGAGTTTTACCTTCACCTGTTTTCATTTCTGCAATTCTGCCCTGGTGGAGAATGATACCACCTAAAATCTGAACAGGGTAGTGCTTCATTCCGAGCACACGCCAGGCAGCCTCACGGCAAACTGCAAAGGCATCGGGTAAAATGTCGTCAAGAGTTTCACCGTTTGCAAGTCTTTCCTTGAGCTCAGGTGTTTTTGCCTGGAGCTCCTCGTCTGTAAGTGATGCATATTTTTCCTCGAGAGCAAGCACAGCATCCTTTGTGCCGTTTATGCGCTTTATCTCACGAGAAGAATAGTCACCGAAAAGTTTTTTGAATAAAGACATTTATATATCTGTCCTTTCCCGAAATTGAATATAAAAATACAAATATTATTCTATCACAAGTGAATGTGTTTTGCAAATAAAATAATAGTATATTTGGAAACATTTACTTTTTGTTTACAAACGGATGGCGTTTTTATATGATAATAAAGAAAATAATTGAAAAATAAAATATTTTTCGGATTTTTGCAACAAAACCCAAAGAACTTCACTCTATATGTGTGAGAGCGCAAAAGCATATATGCAACTGACAGGAGGTGTCGGTGTGGAAAATGAAAATATACTCTCGTTAATTGAACGTTCAAAAACAGGAGACAGCAAGGCATTCGCAGAGCTTTATTCCTTGTATGCAAATGAAATGTATCGTTTTTCTTTGTATATGATGGGTAACAGTGCAGATGCAGAGGATGCTATGCAGGAGGCAATTTTTTCTGCTTGGAGGAATATACATACCCTTAAAGAAACCACGTCCTTCAAGGTGTGGATTTTCAGAATTCTTTCAAACAGATGCAAAACCGAGCTTATGAAAAGGAATAAAGCCCCCGATATTTTACCTATAGAGGAATATGAGTTTCTGGTGGATGATGCAGCCCTTGACGGCTTTAACAGTACAGAGCTTAAGGAAGCACTACAAAGCCTTACTCCACCCGACGGTCAGATAATAATTCTCTCAATAATCGGTGGATTTAAAAGCCGAGAGCTTGCAGAAATATATAATATGGAGGCTTCTACCGTACGCTCAAGGCAAAAACGTGCTCTCGAAAAGCTTAGAAATATTCTTTCCTGAAAGGAGTGGATTTTATGGATGAAAGATTAAACGATGAAATCTTTACAACAGAAGAGCTTGAGTCTGCAAATGAACGATTTAAAAATACTGAAAACATAACGTTGCCCGAAAGCTTGACACCACAAATAATTGCAGAAAGGCTTGATTCTGCCGATGTGTGGATACCTGAAGTAAAGCAGGGCAAAAAGAAAAAATCAATGAAAAAGAAGATATACGGCATGGTTGCATTTGCAGCAACCTTTGCAATAGTATTAACCTCTGTTATGCTTGTAAAACCCTGGGAAAAGGATAAAGCACCACCACTCAATGATGCAACACCACCTGTTGTTGACTCACGCCCACAGGACTACAGTATTATTGAAGCAAAGTTCTCCGACTATGCAGATAAGTATCAGAAATACGATGCGAAATACAAGCTCTACGGAGTATTTAATGGTAGCCTTGAGTTCGGTGTAAGTGTAGAGGATTCTGCTACAGATGAAAATGCAACTGCAGCTCCACAGTCAGCTGTAGGTGGCAGCTCCAACAACAGAGGAGAGAATAAGGGTTACGGCAAAACTAACGAACAGGTACAGGGTGTAAGTGAAGCTGACATTATAAAAAATGACGGCAGATATATTTATGCAGTAAACCCCGACAATGCTGATTGGGGAAGCTACTACGACATTATTTATGCACAGCAGGGTATTGTAAAAACCACCAATGGAAACGGTGAGCCTGTCGAAGAAGAGGTTGACACCGAAGCAGAAAAGCCTGTTCTTAAATACGATTGCTCCGTTTCTGTAATTGAGCCTTCAAAGGATGGTAAGCTGAAAAATGTTGCAAATGTAAGCATTGCACAAGATACTGACAAAGGTATCTACTATATGAGTATCAGGGAAATGTACGTAAGCAACAATAAGCTTACAGCCATTGTTGATTGCAGTGTTTACGACGATGCCGACGATAATATTTTCTACAGTGGATATAAGCGTTCCTACTCCATTTATGGTGGGAATAAGGGTATTGCAATGGCTGTCTGCTTTGATATAAGCGACAAGTCAGCGCCAAAGGAATTGTGGCGTGTTTATCAGGATGGTAGCTACGTTTCCTCAAGGCTTGTAAACGATCAGCTTGTGCTTCTTTCCGAATATTGGGTAGATATCGGTGCAGAAAAAGAAGTTGTTACCGATACCTGTGTACCTGAATATGGTGTGGATAACAGCGCTATGACTCGTATTCCTTGCGATTGTATCGTAATAGGTGAGCAGGTGAATAATCCTACTTACCTTGTTGCTTCAACTCTTGATATAGACGATAAGGCTTCTCTTAAAACACAGGCTGTTTTAGGCGCAGGGAATAATGTGTACTGTACAACGGAAACCTTGTACGTTGCAAGCACCAAGTATAAGGATACCGACCTTGCAAAGGAGGTTTTCGGTATCGGTGAAGAGGTTACTGAAATTCACAAATTCAGCATTAAGGATTATGATATTAAGCACCTCGGCTGTGCACAGGTACAGGGTCACACACTTAATCAGTTCAGTATTGATGAATACAACGGCTACCTGAGAATTGCAACAACCACAGGCACCTGGGGCGAATCTCTTTCAAATCACCTTTACGTGCTTGATGATGAACTTAAGGTAGTTGGAAAGGTAGAGGGTATTGCTAAAGGGGAAACAATAAAATCCGTTCGCTTTACAGGTGACACAGGCTACGTGGTAACCTTTGAGCAGACCGACCCACTTTTCGTTATAGATTTGAAGGACCCTGCAAATCCGACTGTTAAGGGCGAGCTTAAAATACCGGGCTTCTCAACGTATTTGCACCCTGTAAGCGAAACACTCCTTTTGGGTGTTGGTGTGGACGGCACGAATGATGGTCAGGGTAACGGTATGAAAATATCACTTTTCGACGTTTCTGACCCACAAAATCCGTTAGAGGTTGATAAAATCGAATTTAACGGAATTAATGCTCAAAATCGTTGGTCTTACGTGCATTCGCCTGCGTTTTATGACCATAAGGCTCTTTGTTGGGATGGTGACGAGGGTGTAATGTATATACCATACTCAAAGCAGGACAGAATATGGGCAAGCTCAAACGGAGAAACTCTTTCGGAAAGCTACTCAACAGGCGTTGTGGCAATCAAGGTAGACAAAGACTCAAAGTCACTCCGGACAGACGGTTCATACCTTGTCACGGATTTTGAGGGTGAAATTTCAAGAGTAACCTATATTGGAGATGTTATTCTCGGGTACTCCTACCCACAGGAAATAACATCCTTTAACAGACAGACGCAAACAGCCATAGATAAAATTAAACTTGGATAAAGTAGTAAAGCCACTTGGGAGTAACGTCTCAAGTGGCTTTATTTTTGTTGTAATATTGTGATTAATATGCTACAATTCAGTTATATAAACGAAAAGGGGTGCCACTATGGCTGAAATGACTAAAAAAGATAACGCCTTACAGGCAATTAAATTTGCATTGTTTTCTGCTTCGGCAGGTATAATTCAGGTAGTCAGCTTTACACTTCTCAATGAGGTTGTTTTACCTAATATCCATATTGAAAACGAAGCCGTTATGAAGGTGCTCAGCGCCGAATATGGTGTTTGCTACCTTGTGGCGTTGCTTCTTTCCGTTATTTGGAATTTTACATTTAATCGAAAGTTTACGTTCAAGTCTGCCACAAACGTGCCCATTGCTATGCTTAAAATATTAGGCTTCTACTGTGTGTTTACACCGATTTCTACCATTATCGGTGAAGCAGTTATGCGTTCAACGAGCTGGGAGTTTGCAGAGTACGTTGTACTTGCCTGTACAATGGCAACAAATATGGTAACAGAATTTTTATTCTGTCGCTTTGTTGTGTATAAGGATAGTATGAACACAAACGATTTAGCAAAGGAAAAACAAAATGCCGCAAAATAAATCCTTCAACACCAAAACCGATACACGCCTTTGCCCTGTTTCTCGTAAGTGTGGTGGCTGTCAGCTTATGAATCTCAAATATGAGGAACAGCTTAAATATAAACAGGCAAAGGTAGTTAAGCTCCTTGGTACATTTCACAGGGTAGCACCAATAGTGGGTATGGAAAAGCCCTTCCACTATCGTAATAAGGTACAGGCTGCCTTCGGCAGAACAAGAGGAGGAGAAATAATTTCCGGTGTGTACCAGTCCAGCACCCACAATATTGTGAAAACTGATTCCTGTCTTATTGAGGATGAAAAGGCAGACGAGATAATTCTCACTATAAGAAAGCTTATTAAAAGCTTCAAATTAACTGTGTACGACGAGAAAAACTCAAGAGGCTTTCTCAGACACGTGCTTGTTAAACGAGGCTTTAAGACAAACGAAATTATGGTTGTGCTTGTTACAGGTACAACAGTTTTTCCTTGTAAAAATGATTTCGTTAAGGAACTTTTGAGGCTTCACCCGGAAATTACAACCATAGTGCAGAATATAAATAACAAATTCACAAGTATGGTGCTTGGCGAAAGGGAAACTGTGCTTTACGGAAACGGTTATATTGAGGATGTGCTCTGTGGAAAGCGCTTCAGAATTTCACCTAAATCCTTTTACCAGATAAACCCTGTGCAGACAGAGGTGCTTTACGGCAAGGCAGTTGAATTCGCACAGCTCACAGGCAAGGAAAGGGTAATTGACGCATATTGTGGTATCGGCACAATCGGTATTGTTGCCTCCGACAAAGCAGGTGAGGTAATAGGCTGTGAGCTGAATTCCGATGCAGTTGCAGATGCTCGTGTTAATGCAAAAATAAACAAAACCGAAAACATAAAATTCTACTGTGCAGATGCAGGAGAGTTTATGCTGGGTATGAAGGAGGCCGGTGAGAAATGTGACGTGCTCTTTATGGACCCACCGAGAGCAGGTAGCGATAAAAGATTTTTGTCCTGTGCTGTCAGCCTCTCACCCGAAAAGATAGTATACATTTCCTGTAACCCCGAAACACAGCAAAGAGATTTGGTCTACTTAACAAAAAACGGCTACAAGGTAAAGAAAATCCAGCCTGTAGATATGTTCCCGTTTACAAATCACGTGGAGACGGTGGTGCTTTTAGTACGAACAGTTTCCGACTAAGTTTGCCTTTCACTTTTACTAAAAGAAAAGCGAAGCCTGACCCTCTTGCAAACCGAAGGTTTGGAGGAGGGGGGACCGTTCTCACATATAACTGTTGTTTTAATAAACTATACCACGGGTGATAAATTTACTACCAAAACAAAGTTGGGGTGGAACGGTGGGTGGTACCAATGCGCAGAGCACAAAATTTTTTCATTATGAGGCAGGTTACCACCCACCGTTCCGATTTCACATAATAGTAAAAGAGGGTTTATTCCTCGGAATATACTCTCTTTTATCATTTAACTATCAAAAGAACGGTCCCCCCTCCTCCGAGCTTACGCTCGCAAGAGGGTC
>JAZSJL010000033.1:0-3776 GCA_045534355.1 Acutalibacteraceae bacterium | reverse complement strand
CCCTGTAGGTGCCATCCTTCTCGAACATTTTATCCGTAAGCACACCTGACATAAACTGAACAGCTATCCTTTTTTCCTCGGTAGATATAACCTTGTAGCCATCCTCACTTAAAATCTTATCCAGCTTATCCTTTTTGAGTGATGTAAAAATTGAAGTAGGGCCATCTGCACCACCGATTATGGCAACAGAGGAGCTGCCACCCGGATTTGTCAAGAAGCACACAGCTACAACTGCAATCAACAAAACAGCCAACAAAATTATCCAAAAGGCAGGCTTCTTGTAATTCAGCACAGATTTGATTCTTTGCTTTACGCTGACCTCACCAAAGGCTAATGGACAAGCCATAATCATTCTGCGCTTAACACTACAGGAAAACAAGGTTTCTGAATAACCTTTTTTGTCGCTTACTGCCATATTCTTGATTACTTTTTCATCACAAGCACTTTCTATATCACGGCAAAGTAAAATATACGCTACCCATATTACAGGATTAAACCAATAAACCGATAAAAGAATATAACCCAACGGCTTCCAGAAGTGGTCTCTCCTTTTCAGGTGTGCCCTTTCGTGGAGAACAATATAATTGAGCTGCTCATCCGTTATGCCTGATGGTATATAGATTTTGGGCTTCAGGAAGCCAAGTATAAACGGCGAATCAATATTATCGCAGTAAAAAACATTGTCGTTTTTATTAATCGGCAGAGATGCACCAATTTGCCTTTTCAGCTTATAAAAGGATATTATGCCATATACCAGCATAGCGAATAAGCCTAAAAGCCACACAACTGCCAGAATTGTTGATAGTGTGGAGAAGGTATTTGTGGGCACGGTTACACCCTCATAATAATTATCGCCTATGTAATCATTAATACCTGCATCTACAAACGGAACACCGGATTGAATGGAAAATGGTCTCCCAAAAGAATCATCATTTACTGTGATTGTCTGCGTACTCGGAATAAGGCTTAAGCCACTCTCAACAGAAAAGGGACAAATCAGCCTTAAGCCTACCAAACCCCATAAAAGACAGCTTACCCATTTAGGTGCGTTCTTTAGTACGAGCCTTGCAACCACAACTGCAAATACAAGGTAGCTTGCTGTTATACTCATATTGAATAAATCAATAAAAATATTTGTCATATTTATCCCTCCTCAAAGGAGTCAAGCAATTTCTTTATTTCTTCCAATTCCTTTGCAGAGGGCTTTTTTCTGCTTGAAAATGCTGCAATAAACGCCGGTAACGACCCAGCAAAGGTTTCATCAACAAAATTTTCACTCTGTATTGCATAGAATTCACTTTTGGAAATAAGTGCCGTTACAACACTGTTTTCTGTTTTGAATATACCTCTTTCGCAAAGCTTTTTCAAAACGGTGTACGTAGTTGTTCTTTTCCATTGGAGCTCCTTTTCACACAAGGCAACAAGCTCCTTTGTTGATAACGGCTCATTCTCCCAAACAATATCTGCAAAGCGAGCCTCTACCATTCCCAATTTGATTTCTGCCATAAAAGCACCTCCTCAAGAATTTGTCTATCGTCTATAGACTGCATCTATAGTCTATCACCAATAGACAGATTTGTCAACAGCTTTTAGACAAAAATACAAGGGGCTGTATAAAACTTTAGTTTTTTACAGCCCCTTTTGCTTGTCACTAATAAAATTTCCGTGTACTATCAATCATCGAATTACAATTTCATTTTTCCGTAATGCGTTGGATTAAGAATTTTGCCGACACGTGGAACAAGAAAATCAATCCACCAATGAAACCACTTTCCAATCAATATGCATTTAAGCTTATCCCCTATCTTTTTTGCTTTTTCGTCTGTACCGGGAATATAGCTTGGAAGCATTTTGACTTTATTGCCCTTGAATTCGAATTTTAAAACTCTTTGCGCCACTGATGACAATGGTCTTATATGCATTACAAGTATATTCTTATTTTCCCAATAGGCGTAGGAACGAACAGGCATTTTGAGTTCACCAATGGAAACATCATCAAAGCTTGCTTCACCATTCATCGAAAGGAATATTTTATTTTTAAATCCACCATCTTCTTTCCAGGAAAAAGTACAACCATCATTTGAAAACTCAAATTTCAAATCAGTCATATTGCCACCTCTGTCTTTTGCGAAAAATACAATAGGCATAGGCAATACACTTATAGGAAAACCAATAAAATTAATAAACCTGCATTTTCTTAATGTATATGTTTTGTTATTTATTAAATTTTCTGTTTCAGAGCGAGGCTTACTTATAACAATCGATTTATCAGGTAACGTTATTTTTTGGCTTTCTTTTTCCGTATCAGCCTCAATAAAAGCTTTGGGCATATATTCCCATATAACGTCAAGGGTTTCCTGTAAACCACTATGCTCTGACGTCATAATTAAACAAGCATTATAATCTTCAAAGGAAATAGCATATTGGCAGAACATACCCTCGGCTCTATAAGTATCAGGCATTCCTGAACATCGCCAAAAGCCACAACCGTAGCCTGCACTTGCATCGGGTTCTTTTTCGCTGACAGAATTATCTGTTATAAAGCCTGTTGCTTCTCTTGTCCACCACTCAGGAATAACCTGAACACCATTATATCTGCCTTTATTTTGATAACACAGAATAAATTTTCCAATATCTTCTGTTTTGAGTTGTAACCCCCAACCTCCTGCTTCAACACCATCGGGCGAATGCTCCCAGAAGGGCGTATCAATTCCAAGTGGCTCATAAAGTCGAGTTGTAAGATATTCGGTAATAGACTCTCCCAAAACCTTACAAAGCATTTTTGAGGCTACATAGTAATTATCGTTTACATAACGCCAGCTTGTGCCCGGCTCAAAAATCCATTTTGCATCAACAAATATCTTTAACCAATCATCACTTTTCTTACTCCGAATTGCTGTCTGTTTTCCTGCAGTCATACATAAAAGATGGTGGATTGTAAGCTTTTCTAAATACTTATCTTTTTCTTTAAAAAGCTCCGGAAAAACATCAACAAGTCTTGTTTCTCTTGTTATTCTTCCTTCATCCAAAGCAAACCCATAAGCAGTTGCAAGAAAACTTTTACTTATAGAATAAACCATATGAGGAATTTCAGGCGCAAGAGGATTGCTCCACGCTTCACAAGCAACCTTATTATCTCTTAAAATCATTAAGCTGTGAACGTTTATGCCTCTATATGACATTTCCTCGGTCATCTTTGCGATAACCGAGGAGTCTATACCTACTGTTTCAGGAGTTTTTGCTCTTTCGATAAGCTTATTATTCAAACTCATCATAGTCTTTTATATGCTCAGCTTCGTAGCCCTTATAAATATCAACACTACGAATATGCCACTGCACAAAGCCGTGCTCTTCTGCCATTTTATCAGCAGTTTCCTTCCACCTGCGAGCAACATCGATAGTTTTAGCAAAAAGCGCTTCAACCTTTTCAGGACTTTGTAAATCAGTTGATACTGCACCACTAACCTCAACAATTCTCTTGATTGCACCGGGATTATCCACAATAGGACAAGCACGAAGCATATTGTTTGAGAATGGCTGTCGAGCTTTATACGCCATAAAGATTGGGCTCTTAAGAGCATCAATAAAATGAGTATCAGGGTCTTTGATATTAACGTTTGAATAGTGAGCAAATACGCAAGGCTCACAGTCACCATTTGCGCTGATATGGAAATATTGCTTACCACCAGCAACGCAACCGCCAACATATTCGCCATCGTTAAAGAAGTCAATAGTAAAGAGTGGTAAGTCGGAGGCCAAGCGGTCTTAGGAAGACA
>JAZSJL010000110.1:0-2484 GCA_045534355.1 Acutalibacteraceae bacterium | reverse complement strand
CTTCGTATAGCAGAGGTCATATCCCCTGCCTCCAAAAGTCTACCTAAATAATGAATTGCAGCATCGGGGTCGGAGCCTCGCATAGATTTCTGGAAAGCAGAAAGTATATCATAATGCTCATCGCCCTCTCTGTCGTACCTTAAAGCACTTTTTTGCGTAAGACTTTTTGCACTTTCAAGGGTGATTATTCTTTTTTCGTTTTCCTGTGGCTTTTTAGCTGCAAGGAAGCAAAGCTCCACAGCGTTTAAGGATTTTCTCACGTCGCCACCACAGGCTGTTGCAATATGTAAGGAAACGCCTTCTTCAATTTGAAGCTCCTCGCCCTTTTCCTCTGCAAGAAGCTGGAAGCCTCTGTTTACTGCTACCTCAACGTCCTCCGGTGTAACGTATTTGAACTCAAACACCGAGGAACGGCTGAGAATTGCGCTGTACACGTAAAAATACGGGTTTTCCGTTGTAGATGCAATAAGTGTAATAGAGCCGTTTTCAATGTACTCTAAAAGAGTTTGCTGCTGTCTTTTATTGAAATACTGTATCTCATCAAGGTACAGGAGTATACCGTTAGGGGCAGTAAAGGCATTTAAGTCCTCAACAATATCCCTTATATCCTGTGTTCCTGCCGTTGTGCAGTTAAGCTTTCTGAGAGTACGGTCAGTTTTCTGTGCTATCATTCGTGCAAGGGTAGTTTTACCTGTACCCGAAGGACCATAGAAAATCATATTGGGAAGTTCCCCTGACTCTATAATATTACGTAAGGGCTTGCCCTCACCAATTAAATGCTTTTGTCCTACAACCTCATCTATAGATTGTGGCCTTATTCTGTCTGCTAATGGGGTATGCATAGCTTTCTCCTCGTTAATTATTGGGGTAATGCGATGATTTTCCATCTTTTTGTAAATGGAAAGGCTGTCGCTTCACTTCAAGTTCTGCGACGCTTGTAAGGGACGGATTTCAGCCGTACCTCTTTGTTTTCTTTACTTTCGGGCAGGCTACAATCCTGCCCTTACGGTTGTTTTATCCCTTTGCATTATAAGAATATCCCACCATTCCGACCGAGCATTACAAAAACAATAAGTATATTACCCGTGGTATGGTTTGTTAATACAACAGTTTTATTAGAGAATGGTCCCCCCTTTTCGAAAAAGGGATAGGCTTCGCAATACTTTTAGTGAAGGATAGGAGTAAGAGAACTACCCACCACCACGCCAAAGGCGTGGTCCCCCTCCCTATGCTTACGCACAGGGATGTAAAGGCTTCGCATCACTTTAATTTTTGCGAAGCCTTACAATAGCGTCGCAGACCCTCAATTCCTAATTCCTAATTCCGAATTCCTAATTTACTTGCGAAGCTCCGGCAACTGGCAACTGGCAACTGGCAACTGGCAGCTATCAATAAACCATAAACCACTCGAAAAATCCCACAAGTGCCGGAATTACTATAGGCATAATTCCGTTTTTCCTGAAAACGTACATCTTAAGAGCATCTTCCTTAAGACCAATCGCCTCACCCTTTTCTATGGCTTTGGCAATTTTTTTCTTGTACAGGAAATCTGCCTTTATGCCTAAAAGAATACGGCAGGTAATCAGTAAAACTGAAATACCAATGCTTATATACGAGGGTATCTGAATATTCTCGATTACTTCCATCAGCTTTTGCTGCTTTGCTGTGAGTACAACCTGCTCCCCTGCATCATAGCTCAAAATATTCTGGTAGTACATTGGGTCCTCTGCTGCACACTCTGCATTTGCCTGCAAAAATGCTTCGTTTGTGTAAATGAAATACCCTGACACAGCAAATATCAATACGTAAATTGCAAGAATTCCTGCACACAGCTTGTACATTTTACGGTAAAGGCACCAGGCAAGTGGTACTAAGCACGCCCAGAAATTCCAAACTCTTGCTTTACTGCCAAACTGTTCAATTGCTAAAAATCTTGGTATATAGTATTTTTGATTTTTTCCTACTGCAATTTCATAAAGAACAACAGGTCTGCCATCAATCAGAACCTTTTCAGCAGGATTTTCATTTTCAGGAATATTATCATTGATGAAGTGACCCTCGGTGCCTTCGTTAATTTGTTCTGCCTCAATGTGAGGAATTTCTGTTTCTTCTTGTGCTTCTTCAGCAGCTTCTATAACGTAGTTAGAGCCAAGATTATCGTTTTGAGAGTGGTGGTCTGCATTAAAGCATTTACCAAATTCAAACCAGCAAGCTCTGTGGTGTGGTGTACCACATTCGGGGCACACAACCACGTCACTGTTTTCATCAAATTTTTCATTACAAACGGGGCAAAAGTATTTAGTGTAATCCATAGTGTCTCTTTTCTTTTTTAATTTCAGGGTACAAAAGCCCATATTTATTTCAGTATAAATTTTACATTAAATGATAATAAAAAGCAATGTTACTTTTCACTTAAAATTTTTGAACATTTTTGTCAGTTATTTCGGCAAAGTAGGTTGAATTTATTATGTTTGTGTGGTATAC
>JAZSJL010000337.1:0-1967 GCA_045534355.1 Acutalibacteraceae bacterium | reverse complement strand
TACCCTGTCCTACTCACAGACGAGGAATTCCAAAATTTCCTTACAGAAACAGGGAATAGCGCATACCACAAAAATTAAATCTTGAGGTGAATATTATGAAAAACAAGGTTCAGAAAATCGTTGTTGCAGCTTTACTTTCTGCGCTTATTTGCGTAGCAACAATGATTATAAAAATTCCAACACCCCTAAAGGGCTACGTTAATGCAGGTGACGGCTTCATTCTTTTAGGCTCGGCGCTCCTTTCTCCTGCATACGCATTTTTGGCAGGAGGACTTGGCTCTGCACTTGCAGACGTGCTTTCAGGCTACAGCTCCTATGCTCTTGCAACCTTTGTTATTAAAGGACTTATGGCACTTGCTGCAGCTTTGATTCTCAAAAAGCTTAAGGAAAGCAATAGTAAGGGTATTTTAAAAGTCATGCCTGCTGTAGCAGCAGAAATTATTATGGTGCTTGGCTACTTCGTATACGAGGGCTTCCTCTACGGCTTCGGCCCCTCTGCAGTAAATATAATACCAAACCTTTTCCAAGGCGTGGCAGGTATCATAATCGGCTTGACGCTTATAGGTGTCTTTGATAAATATAAAATTAAGCTGTAAACAAAACAGGCAATGTGTTTTTGACACATTGCCTGTTTTCTATTTTCCTACACAAAAATTTTTAAATACCTCGTTAACCACCGTCTCTGTTGCTCTTTCACCTGTGAGAACGGAGAGGTTTTCTATTGCACAGTCTATGCAGACGTTGATTGCATCGGGTGTGATACCCAGAGCAAGACCCTCTAATGCCTCGTCGATGCTGTCTACTGCCTTTTTAACACAAACACGCTGACGCTCTGTTGTAATAAGTGGTGCAGACGGGTCAAACCCTGCCGTACCGATAACCTCTTCGATTGCCTTTACAAGCTCTTGCATACCCATATTTTCTTTAGCAGAGATTTCAACAATCGTTTTGTCCGTATGCTTTTTGAGTTCAGCAATATCCAGGAGCTTCTCTCCGTCAGTTTTGTTTACTGCAACAACACAGTTTTTGCTGTTGCACATTTTGAGAAGCTCAATATCATCCTCTGAAAGTGGTGTTTGAGCGTCAAGCACCATAAGCACAAGGCTTGCCCTGTCAAAACGCTCCCTTGCCCTTGAAACACCGATTTTCTCAATTTCATCGTCTGTATCTGTTCTTATACCTGCCGTATCTGCAAGGCGAAGTGTTACGTTACCTACTCTTACCGTTTCCTCAAGCACGTCTCGTGTGGTACCTGCAACAGAGGTAACAATTGCTCTGTCGGTGCCCGATAAAGCGTTAAGAAGTGTGGATTTACCTACGTTTGGTCTGCCTACAATAGCAGTATCCACACCATCAAGAATTGCTTTACCTGCATCGAAGCCCTCAAGGAGCTTTTCAAGAGTTTTCTTTGCATTTGTAAGTGTAAGAGTCATTTGCTCATCGGAGAGCTCTTCTATTTCATCGTCAGGGTAATCTACCCACGCTGCCATAAAAGCTGCAGTACGTGCAAGGTCATCTCTACAGGCAGATATTTCTCTGCTGAGTGCACCATCAAGAGCATTAAGTGTTGCTGCTCGTGCCTCCTCACCGGATGCAGAAATAAGGGACATAACTGCCTCTGCTTCATTCAGGTCCATCTTGCCGTTCAGAAAGGCTCTTTTTGTAAATTCACCTGCCTCAGCAGGAACAGCGCCTGCTTCAAAAACTGCACGGAGCACCCTTTGCATTATATAAAGACCACCGTGACAGCTGAATTCAACCACGTCCTCACCTGTGTAGCTCTTTGGTGCTCTGAACACGAGAGCAACTGCATCGTCTATTGGTGTGTCGCCGTGGTAAACCTTACCATAGAGGGCAGAGTAGCCCGAAAGAGAGGATAATTTTTTACCCGACAAAGCAGAAAAAACGCTGTCCCCTATGGTCAGCGCATTCTCTCCTGATATTCTAACTGTTCCTAAACCTGCTGC
>JAZSJL010000312.1:0-2847 GCA_045534355.1 Acutalibacteraceae bacterium | reverse complement strand
AGGGCACAAGAATTCTTGTTTTCTACCCTGTAGACGGTGTCAGCCCTATGCAGAAGCTTCAAATGACTACACAGGAGGGTGCAAACGTAGGTGTTTGTGCTATCGAGGGTAACTTTGACGATGCACAGACAGGCGTTAAGTCAATCTTCACAAACGCAGAAATTCTTGAAAGATTCGAGAAAAATAATCTTGTTTTCTCCTCTGCAAACTCAATTAACTGGGGCAGACTTGCTCCACAGATTGTTTACTATGTTTCAGCATATTGCGATATGGTAAACAACGGCTCCGTTAAGTTCGGTGACAAAATCAATATTGTTGTACCAACAGGTAACTTCGGTAATATTCTTGCTGCGTATTTTGCAAAGGAAATGGGGCTGCCTGTTAATAAGCTTATCTGTGCATCCAATGCAAACAACGTGCTTACAGATTTCATTAACACAGGTATCTACGACAGAAATCGTAGCTTCTATGCTACAACCTCTCCATCTATGGATATTCTTATTTCCTCAAACCTTGAAAGATTACTCTACATTCTTTGTGGCAGAAATGCAGACACAATCAACGAATGGTTCTCTGCTCTCAAGGAGTGTGGTAAGTACACAATATCCGACAGCGTAAAGGAGCAGATTCAGTCACTCTTTGCCGCAGGCTGCTGCGATGATGAGCAGACCAAGGCAACTATAGGCAGTACCTACAGCACACACGGCTATCTTGCAGATACACATACTGCAGTTGGTATCAACGTTTGCGATGCTTATATTGCCCAAACAGGCGATTTAACACCTGTTGTAATTGCTTCTACAGCATCACCCTTCAAGTTCTCAAAGGCTGTTCTTTCAGCAGTAGAGTCAGAGCCTAAGCAGTATGATGATGAGTTCAGCACAGTTCGTGCGCTTGAAGAAATATCAGGTCTTACAGCACCGGAACAGCTTTCTGCCCTTAAGGGTAAAGAGGTTCGCTTCACAAAGGTAACCTCAAAGGATGATATGGCGTCTGTAGTATTTGATATGCTCGGTATTTAATATGTCCTTGTTCGTAATTGGCGACCCTCATTTGTCACTTTCGGTTGATAAGCCAATGGATATTTTTAAAGGGTGGACAGATTACGTTGACCGACTCAAAAGCAATTGGAATTCAATTGTGGGCGAGGGTGACAGCGTAGTTATTCCCGGTGATATTTCGTGGGCAATGAATTTTCGGGAGGCAATAAAGGATTTTCGCTTTCTTAACGATGAACTAAACGGCACAAAATATATTCTCAAGGGAAACCACGATTATTGGTGGAATACCATGCGCAAAATGAATGGCTTCCTTGAGGAAAACGGATTCGATAAAATCAAGATTATCCATAACAACGCCTATCAGGTTGAGGATTTTGTTCTTGCAGGTACACGAGGCTGGTTTTACGATGATACAGCAGGTGATGTTGATAAGGTCATACTTCGTGAAGCAATGCGCCTTAAAGCCTCTCTCACGGAAGCACAGAAGCTTGAAGGGGAGATAATAGCCTTCCTTCACTACCCACCACTAAACGAAAATCAGCAGTGTAAGGAAATACTTCAGGTTTTGAGTGCATTTCCTGTAAGGCAATGCTTCTTCGGTCATCTTCACGGGTTTGTGGCACCGGGCTGTGCTTCAATTGAAGCGAATGGTGTGAAATTTAATCTTGTTTCAGCAGATTATCTTCGTTTTACGCCAAAACTTATTACAAAAACACAGGATTAAAATAGAGATAATATAATAAATATTTCTAAAATTCGGTAAATATTGGAATTTTCTTTAAAAAATAGTGGAAATTCATGGATTATTGTGCTATAATCCAAAAGTTAATATATATGTTCGCACAGTGAAAGGATGTTATAACAATGTTAAAGTCTTGCGAAAAAGTGGAAACTAACGTATATGCTCTTGAAGTTTCTCTTGAGGGCGAAGCTTTTAAGGCGGCTGTTTCAAAGGCATATACAAAAACAAGGGGTAAATACAACGTTCCCGGCTTCCGTAAGGGTAAAGCACCAAAGCACATCATTGAAAGCTACTACGGAAAAGAAGCTTTCTGGTACGATGCAATCGATGCAGAGTATCCTGCTCTTTTCGATGAAGCAGTTAAAGAGGCAGGTATAACACCTGTTGCAGCTCCTCACGACGACGAGCTTGTAGACGTTAGTGAAAACGGTTTCACAATCAAGTTCAAAATCACAGTTAAGCCTGAGGTAGAGCTTAAAGCATATAAGGGTCTTAAGGCTCCACGTGAAAAGGTTACTGTTAAAAAGGCAGAAGTTAAAGAAGAAATCGAAAGAAATCTCGAAAGCAACTCAAAGCTCGTTGCTGTTGAAGACAGAGCTGCTGAGAAGGGTGATGTCGCTACAATCGATTTCGAAGGCTTCCTCGATGGTGTTGCTTTTGAGGGTGGCAAGGGCGAAAGCTATGACCTTGAGCTTGGCTCAGGCAACTTCATCCCCGGCTTTGAGGAGCAGGTTGTCGGTCACAACGTAGGCGAGGAATTCGATATCGACGTTACCTTCCCGGAGGAGTACGGCGCAGAGGACCTTGCAGGCAAAGCTGTTGTATTCAAAATCAAGCTTCATAAGCTTATGAAGAAGGAGCTTCCTGTATACGACGACGAGTTCGTTAAGGACGTTTCAGAGTTCGATACAGTTGCTGAATATGAGAAGCACATTGAAGAAGATATCAAGGCTCGTAAGGAAGCAGCTGCTGACAGAGAGTTCGAAAGCCAGATTATGGATGCTCTCGTTGCAGGCGTTGTAGCAGAAATTCCTGAGGTTATGATCGAAAAAGAAATCGACAACCAGCTCAACGAGTTTGATTACAGACTTCGTTCACAGGGTA
>JAZSJL010000042.1:0-1609 GCA_045534355.1 Acutalibacteraceae bacterium | reverse complement strand
GGCCTCCGACTTAAGCTTGTAGGTAATGGTATGATTGACCTTTCACATCTCGACAGGCGTGAAAGACGAGGTCTTGTATTCTCCTACTGTACAAACATTGAGGTCAGAGGAATCAAAATCGTTAACCCCCCGGAGTGGTCTTTTATTACCTATGACTGCGAAAACGTTACAATCAAGGACGTTGATATTTTCGGCTACAGACAAAACTCCGATGCCTTTGCAATATGCAACACACGAAACGCAACTATAGACAACTCCTTCTGCAGAAGTGGTGATGACCTTTTCGATGTTAAAACTGCAGGTGGCAGACCCGAAGCAATAAGCAAGAACATAACCTTTACAAACTGCACAGCCTGGAACGGCAAGGCAAGGTGCTTCGGCATCTGTGGTGAGGTTAATATGGCTATAAGCGACGTTACCTTTAAGGATTCTACAGTTGTATTTCACGATGCAACCTGGAATATAGACAGAATCCCGGCTCTTGCAATCATTGTTGAAAACCCGGGTGGCAGCATTTCAAACGTTACGTATGAAAATATTTATATGCACTCTGTAGCAAGCAGACCTATAGGCTGCCTTATTTACAACAGCGCTATTGAAAACTTCAGCGTATCAGGCATTAAATATAAAAATATCACCTATTCCTCTGCAAATCACCCTAACAAGATAGCTTCAAACGGCAAAAGCAGTAATAAAATCCAGGCAGATTTTGAGGATATATACTACAACGGAATGAAGATTACCGACGTTAATTCAGGTATTTTCGAGTACGATAGCTGTGCTGCAATTACAATAAAATAAATCCGACAAGCAAATAAAAGCATTACTCCCCACATTCAGGTGAATGTGGGGAGTAATTTTAATCTGAGCTTAATTATTTGCAAGCCTCTTCAACTGCAACTGCACAAGCAACTGTTGCGCCTACCATTGGGTTGTTACCCATACCGATAAGACCCATCATTTCAACGTGAGCAGGAACTGATGATGAACCTGCGAACTGTGCGTCTGAGTGCATACGACCCATTGTATCTGTCATACCGTAGGAAGCAGGACCTGCAGCCATATTATCAGGGTGAAGTGTACGACCTGTACCACCACCTGATGCAACTGAGAAATACTTCTTACCGTTTTCAACACACTCTTTCTTGTATGTGCCTGCAACAGGGTGCTGGAAGCGAGTTGGGTTTGTTGAGTTACCTGTGATGGAAACATCAACGCCTTCCTTCCACATGATAGCAACGCCCTCTGTTACGTCGTTTGCGCCGTAGCAGTTAACCTTTGAACGAAGACCATCTGAATATGCTTTACGGAAAACTTCTTTAACTTCACCTGTGTAGTAATCCATTTCTGTTTCAACGTATGTGAATCCGTTGATTCTTGCGACAATCTGAGCAGTATCCTTACCGAGACCGTTAAGGATAACTCTAAGTGGGTTCTTTCTAACCTTGTTTGCCTTTTCAGCAATACCGATAGCACCTTCAGCAGCTGCGAATGATTCGTGACCTGCAAGGAATGCGAAACATTCTGTCTCTTCTTCTAATAACATCTTTCCTAAGTTACCATGTCCAAGACCTACTTTTCTGTGGTCTGCAACTGAACCTGGAATACA
>JAZSJL010000401.1:0-3459 GCA_045534355.1 Acutalibacteraceae bacterium | reverse complement strand
CACAGAGAATATGCAGACGTGCAGATTATGGTTGACGGCGAAGAAAACATCGGTTGGGCAAATTTTAAGGAATGTACTATTACAGAGGATTTTAAAGAGGGCTGTGATATTGCATTTATGGATGCTCCGAACGGTCAGCTTTTCGCATTGAGAAAGGGCTACTTTATGGTGTTCTTCCCTGAGGATGCCCACGCACCCTGCAGAAAAAGTGAGAATGCAGATTTTGCACATAAGTTAGTTTTTAAAGTTAAGCTTTAATTTGTCCCGAAAGGATTATTTTTATGAAAAAATTTATGGATAAAGACTTTTTGCTTACAACCGAAACTGCAAAAAAGCTCTATGCTGCTTGTGAGAATACTCCTATTTTTGACTGGCATTGTCACCTTCAGCCAAAGGAGATATACGAGAACAAGGAGCCTTCCGATATTGCAGAGCTTTGGCTCTCGGGTGACCACTACAAGTGGAGAGGTATGCGCTCCTGTGGTATAAGCGAGGAGTATATAACAGGTGATAAATCACACTACGAAAAATTCAAGGCTTGGGCAAGTGCAATGCCAAATCTTATTGGTAATCCTCTTTACCATTGGACTCACCTTGAATTGCAGAGGTATTTTGACATTTACGAGCCTCTTTCGCCGGCTACGTGCGACGATATATGGGAAAGAGCAAATGCAAAAATCAAAGCAGGTGGCTTTACACCGAGGGAGCTTATTGAAAAGAGCAACGTTGCTTTCGTTTGCACAACAGACGATGCAGCAGACACTCTCGAATACCACAAGCTTTTAGCAGAGGATAAGTCCTTCAAGTGTAAGGTGCTGCCTGCATTCCGTCCCGACAAGGCTCTCGGAATTGAGCTTCCCGGCTACAACGATTGGGTTGTTGCTCTGGAAAATGTAATCGGCAGAAGGGTAACGTCATTTACAGAGCTTAAGAAGGCGCTTCTTGAAAGAATTGAATTCTTTGCAGAAATGGGCTGCCGTGCCTCCGACCACGCTTTTACCTACGTGCCATACAACAGAGCAGGGGAAGAGGAACTGAACGCTATTTTCTCCCGTCAGCTTAAGGGTGAGGCTCTTTCTAAGGATGAAATAGATAAATATAAAACAGAGCTTATGCTTTTCCTTGCAGGTGAATATAATCGCCTTGGTTGGGGTATGGAAATTCACATTGGCGCTATGAGAAATAATAACGGTGTAATGTTCAAAAAGCTTGGTCCCGACACAGGCTACGATTCTGTAGCAGACTACGAAATTGCAGTAAGTCTTTCAAGGCTAATGGATGCAATGCTTTGTGGCGCAGGACTTCCGAAAACTGTGCTCTTTACACTTAACCCCAAGGATAACTATGTGCTTGGTACAATGCTTGGCAACTTCCAGTCCGACGAGGCTGAATCCAAAATTCAGTTCGGCTCTGCCTGGTGGTTTAACGATAACTACGACGGTATGCGCACACAGATGCAGACACTTATGAATCTTGGTGTTATATCAAAGTTCGTTGGTATGATTACCGACTCAAGGAGCTTTCTTTCATACCCACGCCACGAGTATTTCCGTAGAATACTCTGTGAGCTTTTAGGCGATCTTGTAGAAGATGGTAAGTACCCTGATGATATTGAATTCCTTTCAAAGGTAGTTCAGGACATTTCCTACAACAACGCTGTTAAATATTTTGGGGTTTAAAGACAAGGAGGATGTATTATGGCAACCGTAAAACAAGAACTTAAAACTTACGTTCCTAAAAAGGAATCACAGGCATACGCTATAGCAGCATTAGGTCAAGGCCTTGTATATAGCTGTATGTCAAGCTACATAACAGACTACTATATGAACGTTCTTACGCTCAATGCAATGTTTGTTATTTTTCTTATGCTCTTTGCCCGTGTGTGGGATGCAATCAACGACCCTATGATGGGTATGATTGTTGACAGGCACACAACTAAAATGGGTAGAATGAGAGCATACCCTGTGTTTACAGCTATCCCTATTGCTATTCTTACAATATTGATGTTTGTAAACCCGGGCTTTGATACACAGAACAAAACAATAGGTCTTTACGTATTTGTTACTGTTGTTTACGTACTCTGGGGTATGATCTATACTGCAAGTGACGTTCCCTTCTGGAGTATGCCAAACGTTATGACTCCTAACCCTAAGGAACGTGGTAATATCATTTCCTATGGTAAAACAGTTGGTGGTATCGGCTCTGCCGTAACAGTAGCTCTTCCTATAATTATGGGCTTTATGTATACCTCTGTTTTCTCAAAGAGTATGACAGAAAAAGAGTTTGAACCATTTAAGTTTGCTGTTATGGCTGTTTCAATGGCTGTTATCGGTATGCTTTTGTTTGCGTTCAAGTCCATAAAAATCAAAGAAAGAGTACAGATTCCAAGTGCAACAAAAAAGAAGCCGGGCGAAGCAGGAACACTCAAAAGAATATTCACCTGCAAGCCACTTATGCTTGTTGTAATATCAGGTGTTCTTTCCTTCGGCAGATATATGCTTCAGGCAGCAGCTCCTCACGTTGCTCGTTATTCAGGTCTTTATATCGGCTCCAAGCCTGAAACTGCAGAGGCATACCAGTCAAATATTTCAACAGTTGCTCTTGTTATTCAGATTTGTGCTGCAGTCGGTATGTTTGGTGCTATGCTCTTCCTTCCGAAGCTTTACAAGAAATTTGAATACAAGCATATTATGATAGTTTCCTGTGTTGCAGGCTTTGCTGCTTCCTGCCTTACTGTTGTAATCGGCTGGACAACAAAGAATCTTCTTCTTTGCATACCGTTTATGCTTATTTCTGCTATCCCTCTTGGTGTTATCAACAACGTATCCTTTGCAATGGTTTGCGATTGCCTTGACTTTATGGAGTGGAAAACAGGCTTCAGAGATACAGGTCTCGGCTCTGCTTGTCAGTCATTCGTAAATAAAATCGGTAATGCTTTTGCAACAGTTATGATTATCGGTATGTACATATTGATAGACCTTGACGTTGCTACCCTTAACAGCAAGGCAGAAAGCGTTGTTAATATTGCAATGAACCTTGACGTAACAAAGCAGTTCGGTATGTTCTCACTTGTAACAATCGTTCCCGGTATCAGCCTTCTCCTTTGTGCAATTCCATTGTTCTTCTATGACCTTACAGGCGAAAATGAAAACAAGATGTATGCAGTGCTTGCACAGCTTAGAAAACAGCGTGGCGTAGATGTTGAGGAATAAAAAAACAAAACAAACCCCGTCTTGAGAAAGCTCAAGACGGGGTTGTTGGTTAAAGGGGAGAAGTAAAAAATAGCGATAGCACAGACCTTCTTGTGCCGAAGAATATCCCACCATTCCGACCGAACTCATTTTTAACAACAAGTATATCGTACGTGGTATTGTCTATTAATACCACTGTTTTGACGGAGAATGGTCCCCTCTTTTTCGAAAAAGGGATAGGCTTCGCAATACTTTTAGTGAAGGATAG
>JAZSJL010000159.1:0-8112 GCA_045534355.1 Acutalibacteraceae bacterium | reverse complement strand
CAGTGGACAGACTTCTATCCGAATGCTGACTTTGCAGAGGCTATGCTTAACACAAGCTTTGACTGGAACGGAGCTCGTGAGCCATACATCCTTGCTACAGAAAACGATACTCTCAACGGCGTAAGCATGCTCCTTATGAAGCTCCTTACAAACCGTCCACAGGTGTTTGCAGACGTTCGTACATACTGGAGTCCTGAAGCAACAAAGAGAGTTACAGGCTATGACCTTGAAGGTAAGGCTGCAGAGGCAAAGGGCTTCATTCACCTTATTAACTCAGGCGCTTGCTGTCTCGATGCTTGTGGTGAGTGCAAGGACGAAAACGGCAACGGTATCATCAAAGAGTGGTACAATGTTACCGATGAAGATATAAAGGTAATGAATGCAGCTACAGAGTGGGCACCTGCTGATAACGGTTACTTCCGTGGTGGCGGATACTCAAGCCGTTTCTTAACAAGAGCAGAAATGCCTGCTACAATGATCAGACTTAACCTTGTTAAGGGCCTTGGACCAACACTCCAGATTTGCGAGGGCTACACAGTAGCCCTCCCCGATGAGGTTTCAGACATCATCTGGAAGAGAACAGACTACACATGGCCTTGCACATGGTTTGCTCCAAAGCTTACAGGTAAGGGTCCGTTCACCTCAGCATATGAGGTAATGAATCATTGGGATGCTAACCACGGCGCAATCTCCTACGGCCACATCGGTGCAGATATTATCACTCTTGCATCAATGCTTCGTATTCCTGTTTCAATGCACAACGTCGATGAAGACAAAATCTTCCGTCCTGCTTGCTGGAATGCATTCGGCACACAGGAACTTGAAAGCGCAGACTTCCGTGCTTGCGAAGCTTACGGTCCGTTATATAAATAAGATATACACAGTATAAGAAAAAGCTCTCCTTTAGCAGGTTCCTGCTAAAGGAGAGCTTTTAAAATTAATTTTATCCAAATACTGCAAGTAAGAAGCCTGCTGCTACAGCAGAGCCTATAACGCCTGCAACATTTGGTCCCATTGCGTGCATGAGAAGGAAGTTTGTGGGATTATACTTTCTGCCTTCATTTTGTGCAACACGGGCTGCCATTGGAACAGCAGAAACACCTGCTGCGCCGATAAGTGGATTGATTTTACCTCCTGTGATAAGGTAAAGCAATTTACCGAGAAGCACACCACCGGCTGTTGAGAATGCAAAAGCTGCAAGACCGAGACCTATGATGATAAGGGTTTTAAGCTGTAAGAAATCCTGACCATTTGCAGTAGCGCCAACACAAACACCCAGCATAATAGTAACAATATTCATAAGAGCATTTTGCGCTGTGTCGGAAAGTCTGTCGGTAACACCACATTCACGAAGAAGGTTACCAAGCATTAGCATACCAAGAAGTGGAACAACAGAAGGAAGCAGGAGAGCACAGAAGATAAGAACTGCAACAGGGAAGATAATCTTTTCTGTTTTGGAAACAGATCTTAACTGCTTCATCTCCACCTTGCGCTCCTTCTCGGTTGTAAGCGCCTTCATAATTTTTGGCTGAATGATTGGAATCAAAGCCATATAAGAATAAGCTGCCAGAGCTATAGGCGCCAGTATTTGAGGCGCAAGCTGTGATGTAAGGAAGATAGCTGTCGGGCCGTCTGCACCACCTATAATCGCAATTGATGCTGCCTCTTGTGCTGAAAACTCACCGGTAGCCATTGCCATAAGGAAGGCAGCGTAAACGCCAAGCTGTGCAGCAGCACCTAAAAGGAGGCTTATAGGGTTTGAGAGGAGTGGGCCGAAGTCGGTCATTGCACCAACACCGAGGAATATAAGGCAAGGGAATATGCTTGACTTAACACCGGTGTAAAGGATACGCAGAATACCAGAATCATACCAATGGGCACCCTCTACGGCAGCTTGTCCGTAGCTTCCCAGTTCGCCACCCGTTGTATCCAGCATTATGTTGGCACCCGGCAGATTAGCAAGAAGAATACCGAAGGCTATAGGAACAAGCAGGAGTGGTTCAAACTTGAACCTGATTGCAAGTACAAGGAAAACAATAGCAACGCCAATCATAATTACATTTTCAATCTGAAGGGTTGCAAAGCCTGATTGTTCCCATAGATTCGTTAAAATTGAACCTATATCCATTATATTATTAATCCTTTAATTTATTATTCAGATAACAGCAAGAACGTCATCTGTGTTAACTGTTGTGCCCTTTGGAGCGTTAATTGACTTAACAACACCATCGCAAGGAGCAACAATATCGTTTTCCATTTTCATTGCTTCAAGAACAACTACAACGTCGCCGGCCTTAACAGCGTCGCCAACATTCTTCTTAACTGCAAGGATTGTGCCCGGCATTGGAGCCTTAATCTGTGTGCCGTCTGCAGTAACAGGAGCCGGAGCAGCAGGTGCTGCAGGAGCTTCGGCAACAGGAGCAGCCTCAACAGGTGCTGCAGCAGGTGCAGCTACAGGTGCAGCAGGTACAGCAGCAACAAACGGAACCTGTGAAATGCCTGTAACGATAGCATCGCTTTCTGTAACGTCTACCTCATAAATTTTACCATTTAATGTAACATTGTATTTCATAACTTAATCCTCCACTAATTTAATTGAGTTGAAAACGAGATTTTCTAAAGGAATACCTGTTTTGTTGGAAACAATTGCCATTAATACGGCAGCGTCCTGCTCCTCAACATTTTCAAGCACAGGGTCCTGGTTGAGCCTTTTGATTGATTTGAAATCAAGTCTTTCGAGAGCAATACCTGTTTTGTGGGCAGTAATAGCCATCAAAACAGCGGCATCCTGCTCTGAAACACCGTCAAGAACAACAAAACCCGGAATATGTGGAATTTCGCTGCCTGAATTGTCGGTCTGCACATCAACGCTTTGTTCATCAGGCTGTGTAGCTTGAGCTACTGGTGCCTCGGTCGGAGCAGTAGTGCTTTTGGTTGAAGTTGCCTTTTCACTATTCTTGCGTGCATTCACAAGCTTTGAGAGGATGATGACAAACACAGCAAGACCTGCAAGAACAGCCATAACAATGCCAATTCCGAGACCTGAGATGCCTAATGCGTTGCCCAAACCAATATTTTCATTTACTAAAGGAAGAAAATTCATAGTGCTTCCTCCTTAATCAACAGGTTTGAATTCGTAGGTGTATAACTTACCTGCCATTTCATCACGATAATCGAAGAATTTCTCTGCCTGTGCAGGGAATGCAATGTAGGAAAGAACGTCCTCATCGCTGTGAGCCTTGTCACCGATTTCTGCCTTTGCAGCCTCAAATGCAGGCTCAAGTGTATCGGCAAATCTGCCTTCGATTGGTGCTGCGTCACCAAGAATAAGTTTTCTTACGTCCTCGTTGATTTCACCGGGAGCCTTACCATATTCGCCCATAAGGTAAGACTTAACTTCTTTAGAAACGTTTTTGTAGCGCTCGCCTGAAAGCACGTTGTTTGTAGCCTGAACACCAACCATCTGGCTCATAGGTGTAACAAGTGGTGGGTAACCTAAATCTGCACGAACACGTGGAGTTTCAAGAAGAACCTCATCAAACTTATCCATTTTGCCCTGTGCTGTAAGCTGAGCAACAAGGTTAGAAAGCATACCACCGGGAACCTGGTAATCAAGAGCCTTTGCGTCTGTGCAAAGAACTGTCGGATTAAGAAGACCACTCTCAAGAGCAGCTGCTCTGATTGGTTTAAAGAAGTCTGCAATATCACGGAGAGGCTCTGTGTTAAGACCTGTATCGAAGCCCAGCTCTGTAAGTGTGTAGTTGAGAGTTTCTGTTGCAGGCTGTGCTGTACCACCTGACATTGTTGAGATAGCAGTATCAATAACGTCTACACCTGCTTCAACAGCCTTAAGGCATGTCATAAAGCCAAGACCTGTTGTGCAGTGTGTGTGAAGCACGATTGGAAGGTCAACAGCCTCTTTGAGTGAAGAAACAAGCTTGTGTGCCTCTGCAGGGCTGAGAATACCTGCCATATCCTTGATTGCAATTGTCTGACAACCAAGGCTCTGCATATTCTTTGCAAGCTCTACGTATGATTCGAGAGTGTGTATAGGGCTGATTGTGTAGCAGATTGCACCTGATGCAATAGCACCGTTTTTTACGGTTTCGTCTACAGCAACCTCAATATTTTTAACGTCGTTAAGTGCATCGAATATTCTGATGATATCAATACCGTTTTCAATGCTCTTTTTAACAAACATACGAACAACGTCATCAGGATAGTGACGGTAGCCTAAAAGGTTCTGTCCTCTTAAAAGCATCTGGAGCTTTGTGTTAGGACAAGCCTTTTTGATTCTTCTGAGTCTCTCCCATGGGTCCTCGTTAAGGTAACGAAGGCAAGAGTCGAAGGTTGCACCACCCCAGCATTCAAGGGAGTAGTAGCCTGCCTTGTCCAACTCTTTGAGGATTGGCTCGAATTCGCTGAATTTCATTCGTGTTGCAATAAGTGATTGGTTAGCATCACGCAACACGGTTTCGGTAAAACGAACTTTCTGCATAGTCTTTTCTCCTTCTTTTGTTTTAACATAAACTGATTTAAGGAATATATATATTTATTATGGTATACGCAATTTGTAAAAAACTGCCTACCAATTTTCCCCAATTTATCATACTATAAATTAACCTTTAATTCAAGCGTTTTAACAACATTTGTTTAGACTTTAACAATAATGTGTTGGTTGCTCTTGCTTTGTTTGTGTTTTTTATATTTTACGTATAAGGAGGAGCTGTATTTGACTTTTGTGCCTATACATATTATTATAAGTGCATAATTTGATTCAGGAGTTACGTTATGGAGAGTAAATGGGTACAGGTGTGGGGACAGGCCCACTCTGCTTTGTCATATTTTTATTATCCCTCTTGCCCTAAAACATACAGGCTTGTGATGAGGTCTGCTGTTTCAGGTGACAGAGTACGCTTTGAGCTTTCCAATGAATGTGCAAGGGATGACGTGTGCGTAGGTGCATTATCTGTTGCAAGGTGTGATGAAAACGGAGCGTTTCTTGGAGAATGCACAACAGCCACAGTAAATTCTCAAAAAGCCTTTTGCCTTAAAAAGGGTGAGGTTGTTTTGAGTGATGAGGTTGAAATGCATATTGAGGCAGGTGACTATTTCTGCGTTAGTGCCTTTGTTGAAAAAGGGCATCTTCGAAGTGGTAACCTTCTTGATAATGCAAATCTTATTACTGTTAAAGGAAACGTAGCTCACAAGCAACAAATAGAAAATCAAAGAAGGAAAAGGGATAGTGTAAGAGAGTTTGCATCATCTTTATTGAAAATGTATTTCCACAAACCAATACCTCTTTTTCAGTCTGTGCAGGTGTTGAATTCCACGGGCGCTACAAGTATTATTATATATGGTGATTCTATAAGTCAGCAGGGCTATTGGGCTAATGCTTTTACCAAAAGGATAGAGGAAGTCTATCCCGGCAGATATTCTGTTGTAAACAAATCCATTATGGGCACAAGACTCCTTACTGATTTCAGCACAAGGTTTTTCTGCACGGGTCTGTTCGGTAAAAGTGGCTTGAATCGTTTGCAAAGAGACGTACTTAATTATCCCGATGCCGAATATGTAATTGTTGCGCTTGGCACAAATGACTTCCTGCAGCCTGCTACAATTCAGGCGCCAAAATCCGAAAGAGTGTCTGCCGAGGAATTTGTTGAAGGTATACTCAGGCTTGCAGATGAAGTAAAGGCACATGGTAAGAAGCTTATTGTTTTCAATATCCTTAATTTCGGCGAAAGCATAGATTCAAGACCCGAAAAGGAGGTCCTTGTTACACAGGCTAATCAGCTTCTTTGGGAAAACAGAGGGCGCTTCCACGCCTTATATGACCAGGCATCACTTTGCGTTAATCCTCAGAAGCCTACTTGCTCAAGGCTGGAGCTTCTTGGTGGCGATAAGGTGCACCCCAATAAAATCGGTGGTCAGCTTGTTGCTGACAACGTTGATTTGAATTGGTTTAGAGTGGGTCAAGTATATCCGAAACAGCCTTAAATGAAGGGTTTTCGGTGCTGTTGCCCGATTTGCCTTTTGATGGATTTACGAGTATTTTAACAAAATATGAGTGGAAAATGCTATCCCA
The DNA here is from genome assembly GCA_045534355.1 of Acutalibacteraceae bacterium. Taxonomy (GTDB): domain Bacteria; phylum Bacillota; class Clostridia; order Oscillospirales; family Acutalibacteraceae; genus DTU089. Next base: position 2,024 of record JAZSJL010000159.1, on the reverse strand, counting down.
AAATCTGTTTCGGATACGCTTAACCCACTCTAAGTGAAATGATTTGCAAGGCTTTGTCTTAGGTTTCGTTCTTCGTATATGACAAAATGCCTCGATTAACGCTCATTTACTATATTTATATGAGTTTTGCCGTAATATTTCAAAAGTTTAATATGTTCATCCGTTATTTCTTCGCCACTGACAACTATAGGTATGGCAGGCGGACAAGAAACTGTAGGTGTTCCGCATATTTTCCCCTGTGCCTGTTCTACGGGTATTTCAGCGCATTTTGAGAAAATGGCGTTTCGTACTGTCATTTTCTGCTGCCCTTTAACAAATGAAAAATCTGTTCTTTTCACGTTTTCACAGAAGCACGGCAGAGTTTTAATGGCTTCTTTCAATCTTGAAAAGTCTTTATCAGAATTCTGTGCAGTTACCATAAAGACAATAAAATCATTGTCAGCATACTCAAACTCAATATTATGTTTCCTGAAATGTTCAGAGATGTCAAAGCCATTTTTTTCGAAATTTGAAAAATCTGCTGTTATTTTTATTGGTTCTTCCGAAGCGTTTTTAATCCCCTTTGCGTTCAAAAGCTCGGTTATTTCAAAAACCTTTTGTGAGCAGATTTCTAAATCATTTCTAATGTTATTTTCAATATATTTATTGCACAGATCAAGAGATTGAAGTAACAGATATGAAGGACTGCTTGTTCCGTAAACAGTCATGGCTTGCTTTGCGTTGCAGCTATATCCGTAGCGATCAGTTTTAGCTATATGCAGATATCCACAGCCTGTCAAGGCAGGCAGAGTTTTATGTGCCGAGTCGCAACACATATCAGCCCCTTGTAATATGGGGTGAAAGGGAGCTTTCACAAAGGCAGAATATGCTCCGTGGGCATTATCTGCAAGAAGTGGAATATCATATTTCCTGCAAACCATTGCAAGGGCATTTATATCGGTGGTTTTGCCTAAATAGTCAGGTGTTGTTATATAAACTGCAAAGGGCAATTGAGAAGCACTCTGCAAAGCTTTTTTTAAAATATCAGCAGTTATTACGCAGCTGCAAAGACTGTTGCAGGTTTCAGGATACAACCACTCAATATCAAATCCGATTTTTGCTGCAGCAAAAATAAATGCTTTGTGTGCGTTCCTACCTGCTAAAACATAGGGTTGTTGTGACACAGACCTTCTGTTAACAAAGGCAAGGTGAAGCATTGCATTTATAGACTGACTTGAACCACCTGTTGAATAAAGGGTTTTTTTTGTACCGAAAAGTCTCGAGGCGTTTTCCTCACTTTTTTGGATTATACCCTCGGGGCACGAAAGGTCATCTGCCCCCTTTATTTCGGTTATGTCATATTTTTCCAATCCAAAAAAAGACACACCCTTATGACCCGGCATATGAAGGCGGGTCACGTCTGATTTTATATAATCGTTTACAAAATCAATAATGGGTGTGTTCATAATTATATCCTTTTATTCCGACTCGGCAACCTTCATCATAACGGCACACTCGATACGTTTTTTGAACAGTTCGCAACCGTATTCATAAATACCGGTAATCTTGCCCGTGGCATGGTATGAGTTGGCAGCACAACCACCTGAACAGTAGAGTTTTGCCCAACAATCTTTGCAATCAGGACGAGCATAAGCATTGCAAAGCTTAAATTCATTTTGCACCTCGGTGTTTGAAATACCCTCGTAAATATTACCCAAAAGATATTTTTCATCACCTACAAACTGGTGACAGGGATAAATATCACCGGAAGGCGTAACTGCCACATACTCTGTACCTGAACCACAGCCTGATATGCGTTTGTAAATACACGGACCGTGCTTTAAATCAAGCATATAGTGGTAGAATGTAAAGGGTTTGCCTTCTTTTTGGCGTTTAATCATCTCTTTTGCCAGAATTTCATATTGCTCAAAAAGAACAGGTAAATCATTTTCTGTAAGCGCAGCAGGATCTGTAGGCGCACAAACAACAGGCTCCATACTAGGCTCCGTAAAGCCCAAGTCGGATCGTAGCCATGTCGTTCTGTG
>JAZSJL010000370.1:0-2086 GCA_045534355.1 Acutalibacteraceae bacterium | reverse complement strand
ATGAATTTTCTTCATTGCTTTTATGGTGTAGGAGTAAGCCTTAGTCCTTACCTTATGTCCATGGCGTTAAGTAACGTAGGTTGGCGTGGAGGCTATCGCTATGCATTTTATGTGCAGGCAGTTATAACTTTGTTGTTGATTATTTCTCTTCCTTTGTGGAAAAAGACCTCTTCTGCAGAAGAAGCAGAAGAGGAAAAGGGAGTAAATCTCACTCTTTTGCAGATGGTGAAAATGTCAGAGGTTCGCAAGGTCTGGGTTATTATGCTTGCAACCAATGCGATTGAATATGCCTGTGGAGTCTGGGGAAGTACGTATCTTGTACAAGAAAAGGGCTTTGAGGTAAAGTATGGCGCACTTGCGCTTACAATATATTATGTTGGTATGTCAATCGGACGTTTCCTTTCAGGCTTGCTTTCTGATAAAATAAGCACCTGGAAACGTATCGGTATAGGGGTTGTCATTCTTGCTCCTGCTATTGCAATTATGCTTCTGCCTTTGCACGGAGCAGTTACTGTGGTTGGTTTGTTCCTTGTTGGCTTGGGTAATGGGTCTATCTACCCAAATATGATACATCTTACACCTCACAACTTCGGTAAAGAAGCATCACAATCAATTATGGGCTCACAGATAGCCTTTGCTTACGTTGGTGTTATGTTAGCACCACCTATGGTCAGTTTAATAAGCAGACTGTTCGGCATAGGCGTATATCCCGTTCTTCTTGCTGTGCTCTACATAATAATGGTTGTAGCACTGAAATGCTTTATAAATAGATTAAAAAAGCAAAATAGATACGATAGAAATGTGTGAGTTGCAAAGGAAGTCCCAATAATGAACAGCAATAATAAATTTGATATAAACAGCTTTAGCTTTCCCGATGTTTCCTATGCTCCTGTGTATGTATGGGTCTGGAATGACGTCTGCACCAAGGAAATTATAGATGCCCGGCTTCTTGAAATGCAAAATCTCGGTATAAGAGCATTTTATATACTTCCTGAGCCCAAGGATTTTCGTCCTGACAGTATGCCCACTAACCTTGAGCCTGACTATCTTTCAGAGGAATACTTTGAGCTTTGTGCCTACGCCATAGAACAAGGGAAATCTCTTGGTATGAGCTGTTGGATTTATGATGAGGGTGGCTGGCCTTCAGGTAGCGCTTGTGGAAAGGTTGTGAAGGCTCATCCTGAATATGCCCGACAGACGTTAGAATTTTATGAACGTTCTTTTTCTGCAGGTGAGGTGTATGAAAAAACAAACTCCGATGTTCTTGCAGCTTTTGTGAGCGACAAGGAAATGATTGAAGAGGGGCACGTGTTTTCCGAAAACGCTGTTGTAACCGAGTATGTTGCAGAAAAAGAAAACTATGGGGACTACCCTGACTTGCTTAATAAAGAAGCAACGGAATATTTTATTGAAATTACTCACGAAAAATATGCTGAAGCATTGAAAAATGAACTTGGTAAAACCGTTACAGCCGTATTTACGGATGAGCCCAAAGTTCCTGCAGGAGCATTCAATAAAGAGTTAGCAGAGCAATACGAAGCAATATATGGTGAATCAATATTACAGCATCTTCCTCTTATTGCAGAAAGAATAGCTATCACAGAAGAAAATATTCATATACTATACCGTTGGTATGATTTATGTAGCCGTATGTTCTGCGAAAATTTTCTTCTCCCTTGCAAAAAATGGGCAAATGAAAATGGTATTGCTTTTACGGGACATCTCGATAAAGACCATAGTCCTCTTGGTTGTATGGATGGTGGCGGAAACTTTAACCTGATGCGTGCATTGCGATGCTTCGATATTCCCGGTATAGATATTATATGGCGTCAGCTTTACCCCGAAAATAAAATATCGACCAAGGATGATATGAACGGTTACAACGGATTTTTCCCCAGATATGCGTCATCTGCTGCAGCACAAATCGGCACCAAGCTTGCAATGAGCGAGGTTTTCGGTGTAGCGGGAGCAGGAGTTACTTATGATATAATGCGATATACCGTAGGCTACCAGGCTGTGCGAGGGATAAATATCTTTAACCCCTTTAATTTCCCGCTTGGTCGCAGAGGTCAGCTTCTTGCACAGG
>JAZSJL010000205.1:0-2068 GCA_045534355.1 Acutalibacteraceae bacterium | reverse complement strand
TGCCCTTGCTGTAATACATCTATTTCCGATGCAGAGGTTGAATATGAGGAGAAGGACGGTAGCTTCTGGCACCTTCTTTATACCGTTAAGGAAACAGGCGAGAAGCTTGAGCTTGCTACAACTCGTCCTGAAACAATGCTTGGCGATACTGCAGTTGCTATAAATGCAGAGGATGAACGCTACAAGCACCTTCACGGCTGTCACGTTATTTTGCCTCTTCTTAATAAAGAAATTCCAATTGTTTGCGACGAGCACGCAGATATGACAAAGGGTACAGGTGTTGTTAAAATCACTCCTGCTCACGACCCTAACGACTTTGAGGTTGGCTTAAGAAATAACCTTCCCATTGTTCGTACCTTCACCTACGATGGTCGCCTTACAGGTGCCGAGGACAAGAGAATTGCAGATGAGCTTATTGCAAGTGGCAGAGCAACCGAAAACGAGCCCGAGGTACTTGACTGTGGCAAATATGCCGGTATGACAACAATGGAAGCAAGAAAAGCAATTCTTGCTGACCTTGAAGCAGGTGGCTATATTAAAGAGATTGAACCTCTTAAGCACGAGGTTGGCACCTGCTACCGTTGTCACAGCTCAATTGAGCCAATGGTTTCAAAGCAGTGGTTCGTACGTATGGTTCCACTTGCAAAGCCTGCTATCGAAGCAGTTGAAAAGGGCGAAACAAAGTTTGTTCCGGAAAGATTTACAAAGAACTACCTTAACTGGATGAACGGTACACGTGACTGGTGTATTTCACGTCAGCTTTGGTGGGGTCACAGAATCCCTGCATATTACTGCAGCGATTGTGGTGAAATGGTTGTTTCTAAAACAGGCGTTTCAGCTTGTCCGAAGTGTGGCAGTACAAATATGGTGCAGGATGAGGATACACTTGATACCTGGTTCTCATCAGCCTTGTGGCCATTCTCAACACTTGGTTGGCCTGATAAAACTAAAGACCTTGAGCACTACTACCCAACAAATACCCTTGTTACGGGCTACGATATTATCGGCTTCTGGGTATCTCGTATGATTTTCTCTGCTCTTGAGTATACAGGTCAGGTTCCGTTTGATACTGTTCTCATTCACGGTCTTGTTCGTGATGCGCAGGGCAGAAAAATGTCTAAATCTCTCGGTAACGGTATTGACCCACTTGAAATTATCGACCAGTATGGTGCTGACGCACTCCGATTTACTCTTGCAACTGGTAACAGCCCAGGAAACGATATGCGTTTCTCTGACGAAAAAGTTGAAGCAAGTAGAAACTTTGCTAACAAGATTTGGAATGCTGCTCGTTTCATTCTCATGAATGTTGACGAAAACGAATATGCACCATATGTTCCAAAGAATCTTGCTATCGAAAATAAATGGATTCTCAGTAAGTACAATGACCTTGTTAAGGATGTTACAGATTCACTTTAAAAGTTTGAACTTGGTCTTGCAGTACAGAAGCTTTACGACTTTATCTGGGACGTATTCTGCGACTGGTACATCGAAATCGCAAAAATCCGTCTTAACGGTGAATGTGCAACTGCAAAGGCAACTGTTAAAGCAGTTCTCGTTTATGTAATGTCAAATACACTCAAACTCTTACATCCGTTTATGCCATTTATCACAGAAGAAATCTGGCAGACACTTCCTCACGATGGCGATTCAATTATGATTTCAGAATGGCCTGTATTTACTGAAGACCTTTCATTCAAGGCTGACGAAACAGAAATGGAAAGAGTTATGACTGCTATCAAGGCTGTTCGTAACCGTCGTGCAGAAATGAATGTTCCACCATCAAAGAAGGCAAAGATTTTCATTGAAACTTCTTATGAAAACACATTCTCTGAAGGTGCAAACTTCTTTGTAAGACTCGCATCTGCTTCTGATGTTGAAATCGTAAAGGGCTACGAAAATGACGAGGCTGTGGCTATTATCACAGAAGATGCAAGACTCTTTATTCCACTTGATGAACTTGTTGACTTCAAGGCAGAAGTTGAAAGACTCGAAAAAGAAAAAGCAGGTGTGCTTAAAGAAATCGCATTCGTTTCAGGCAAACTCAACAACGAAAAATTCGTTGCAAAAG
>JAZSJL010000074.1:0-4645 GCA_045534355.1 Acutalibacteraceae bacterium | reverse complement strand
TGCCAGTCGCCAGCTACCAGCTGCCAGAGCTTGGCAAATAACATAGTTTAACTCATAACCGATTTTGTGTCGGTTATGAGTTTTTATTTTTATTGTTGACAAATTAATTATTATGTGTTATTTTGGAACTGTGATAGGTGTGCTATCACAGTTGCACACAGGAGGTGATAAGATGATAGTTATAGACCCACGAAGCAGAACACCGATTTTTGAGCAAATCAAGGAGCAGATTTTAAACCTTATAAATATAGGGGACCTAAAGCCCGATGATAAGCTACCCTCGGTGCGTCAGCTGGCTTCAGAGCTTGATTTGAACGTAAATACTGTGAAGCGTGCATATCAGGAGCTTGAGGCTGAAGGGGTTACGTATTCTCTCCTCGGCAAGGGTGTTTTTATCAGCAAAACTGCAGTTGCTAATAAAACAGTTCTTCAAAATGCCGAAAAGGAGCTTATAAGAGTACTGTCATCATCAAAAGCCAAGGGGGTTCCCCTGGAAAGAATTTTTGAACTCGCAAAACAAATATACGAAAAGGGTGATATGGATGATTGAAATTAAATCCGTTACTAAAAAATATGGTAGCTTCACCGCAATAAACGACATCAACCTCACTGTCGAGGATTGCTCTGTTTTAGGTCTTGCAGGCTTCAACGGCTGTGGCAAAACAACGCTACTTAACGTTTGTGCAGGAATTTTCAAGGCAGACAATGGTGCCGTATACTTAAATGGTGAAGACGTTTTCGACAACGACAGCGAAAGAACAAAGCTTTTCTATCTTTCGGATAATATGTGGTTCCCTGCCGGAGCAACAATAATGTCTGCTGCAAAGTACTATGCAAGCTATTTTTCAGGCTTCGATTTCGATACTCTTAAAGCACTTTGTGATTTATTCGGTCTGGATACCAACAAGCCTATAAGGGGATTTTCAAAGGGTATGACCCGACAGGCAGGTCTTGCAATTTCATTTGCCGCAAAGCCTGCATATCTTCTTATAGATGAAACCTTTGACGGTCTTGACCCTCACAAAAAAGAGGTTGTAAGAAAGCTGTTGCTTGAATACCTTAATGAAGCAGAGGCATCTGTAATAATAAGCTCTCATGACCTTGCTGAAATTTCAGGTGTGTGTGACCACATTGCTATTATGAACGGTAGCAGAATTGTGGTTAATTCGTCTATTGATGATATAAGCAAGGATTACAGAAGAGTTACCCTTACCTTTTCACAGCCTGTTACAGTCGAGGATTTCAGTAAATTCAGCTTCAAGGCACTTAAAGTAAGTGGCAAAACAGCAGTTCTTACGCTATATGGTGATATTGATTCACAGCTTAAAGCCCTTGAAGAAATTGAGCCGGTTAGTATGGATGCTGTACCTCTTACATTAGAAGAGGTGTTTTCTGCAGAAACGGAGGTGCAAACTGATAATGAAAAAATCAAACATATCTTTAAATAAAACAATTGCACGAAAAGACCTTCTTAACGGATTGAGCACATTTACAATAACATTGATTTTCGTATTTGGCATTTTAATTTTCCTTGGTACACTTGCTCCGTCGGTTGTAAACGGAAAGTTAGCCTTGGGACTAACCCAAAGAGTTGCAAGAGGTGATGAATTAAGCTACCTTTTTGATTGCAACGATGTTTTAAGCTTGGTAAGCCTTGCACTTCCCTTTGTGATTGCCATTCTTCAATTCTGTTTTTTGCACCAGAAGGAAAACTGCTACACAACCTTAAGCTTTGGTATAAAAAGAAAAAACATTTACATAAACAGAATGCTTTATCCCTTGATTGCTTTACTTGCAATAGTCCTTGTTGTTAAGGGCATTGCCCTGGCAATCAATATTAAATATATAGGCTTCCATGTTATAGATACCTGGCTCGTTCACGTGCTTATCTATTTTCAGATTATAATTTACACCTACTCTATTACGGTTTTCTGTTGTCATTTTTGTGGAAGGACAATTGAGGCTGCAGCAGCAAGTCTTTCAGCCTTCGTGCTCCCGATAGGTCTTACAACTCTTATAGACCAGGTGTTCTCCTTCTCCCTTTTCGGTTGTGATCCGTTTACAGACACAGTAGTTACCAAGGCGATTAATTTACTTAATCCCTTGCCTCTTACAGATTTATGGACAACAGCAATGAAGATGGTTTTTGATCCTTCAGCTAATCTTACAGGACGTACAATTGTGGCTCTTTTCTGGACTTTATTTTCCGTTGCACTTCTTGTATTTACAGGAAGCTATTTCCGGAAGAAATATAAGCCCGAAATCTGTGGCTTCAAGGGCGCAAAAACAGGTATCGTTTACCTTATTTCCCTTTGCGCTCCAATGTTTGTGAGCTACTTTGCTCTCGATTACGTAAGAGGTCAGTTCTATCCGTTAAACAATGACAAGGTTAAGCTTGTTGCCTTCATTTGTGCATTTGCTTTCGGTGTGCTTGGTGCTGTACTCGTTAATTTCCTTATTCACTTCACCTTCAAAAGAATCAAGGTTGCGCTACTTTCGGGCGTTACCATAGGTGCAGTAATAGGTCTTGTTTTCCTTGTAGGCTTTTCGGGAATATTCGGCACATATAACAAGCTCCCTGAAAAAGAGGATATAGAAAGCATTAAATTAACGGCGCCGTTTGCGGGCTTCATCCCATACAACATAGCAGGTGAAACCTTTGACGACCCTTACGTTGCAACTGGCGACGAAATCACCTTTACAGAGCCGGAGGAGTTCCAGCTTGTGCTTGACATACACAAGGCTGTGCTTTCAAACAGAAAAACAGAAAGTGTATCGGAATTCACCGTAACCTATACACTTAAAAACGGTGAACGGCTCAGCAGGACCTATACCTACCTTAGCAATGAGGTGGTTGAAATGCTACTTAAGCTGTGGGATACACCATCTGTAAAGAAGCTTATAAAGGGTGAGCTTATACCTGAGGCTGTTTACACCGAGTACGATGAAAGCACCTACAAAAACAATATGAACTACACCTCATCCTTCACCGATTCCGTTATCGCAATACAGTCAAAAACACAGCACACGTGGACAGAGGTTACCGAAAGCCTTACAAGTGAGCAAGCCTTTAAATTAAGAGATGCTGTGCAGAAGGATATTCTTTCCTTTAATTACGAGGAGTGGTTCAGACCACAAAGTGAATATTTAGGCTACATTTATTTCTCAACAACAACCGACAGGCACTACCTTGTAGCTCCGAATTACTATGCAAACAGCTTCTCGTACGTAGCGCCTGTGTACAGAAATATGGAAAACACCCTTAAGGTGCTTGAGGAGCTGGGTCTTACAGATGAGCTATGCAAGGCTGCTGAAATCGAGGCTGTTTACGTTGCAGACCTTAAGGAAATAGTTGACTGGAACGATAATTACCTTAAGGGAGCAGATGAGAAATACATAACAAAGCCTTATTTCTGCCACTCTGCCTTTGTGGTGCTTTCTAAAGAGGATAAAAAATCAGCTCCCGTAAAGAAAATAACAGACCGTGCAGAAATAGAAAAAATTGTTAAAAACTGCTACGGCTATTACCTTACAGGAAACGATGCTTGCTCCTACGTAATTGTTGAGTTTGCCGATGATGGAAAACCCGGTTCCGTTAATTTCAATCAGAATACGTACGTAATGAAATAAAGGATGTGTTTCTATGAAAAAAGCTGTTATAACCATAGCTTCAATTTTAGTAGCAACTGCAATATTCATTGTTGCATACAACATTCTTATGCCACTCTACTGCGATATAGAAATTATAGTGCTTACGCCCTCAAGCTCTTCGGAGAGGCACTTTGAGCCTGTTATGCTTGCGTACAGCCATATGCCACAAGCATATATTGAAGATGCGGACTATTTCTCTGACGCCTGTAGTCAGGTGCATAAGGATTTTATAGAACAGCACAAGGATGACACCTACGACATACGCACAGACGTTACAATCGAAGGTGGGCAGACCATAGTACATTTTCACGGCACCGTTACAGATTCCGAAACAGGAGAAGAATCCGTTTTCGACAAAAGACTTGTATTTGACTTCGTATTTACAAAGCAAATAAGCTGATTTTAAATAACCCCTTCAAAACATAACGGGAAGATTCATCTGAGAATCTTCCCGTTATGCTTTTATTCTTCATTTGACTCAATGTACATTTCTTCAGTAACAATTTGAGCCTGAATAAGCATTTGTTTCATTTTTTCAATATCGTTTTCTTCCAAAGCATCTGTTACCGAATTAAATAAGCTTAAATACATCTTTTTGTAAACCGACATATTATCCCTCCAAAATAAAAAAGTGCGAACCCGAAGGAACGCACCGAAAAATGCTTCCCTCAATGTTGCTACACATTATGCCTAATCATAGGGGAGAGAATACATTTTTACCAAAAGCATTCCCTATAATTAAGCATATTAATAATGTGTAGCATATGTATTATATCATAACTCTTTTTTAAAAGCAATAATCTTAATTTATATAAAAATCGTAGGGCACGGGTATTTCAGCTGTTCCTTTTTATCTTTAATTATTAGTGGGTGGGCTAAAATCCTACCCTTACTGTTGTTCTATCCAACTGAAAAATAACAGCAAGGGTACCACCCACCGTTCCGCTTATACACAAAGGAAAAGGAGAGTATATTCCTCGGAATACACTCTCCT
>JAZSJL010000006.1:0-7995 GCA_045534355.1 Acutalibacteraceae bacterium | reverse complement strand
TCTGATACCTGTTTTCCACTCAACATAGTCATAGAGGTCACCCTGAAGTGCTGTGTTACAATAACGCTGAACGCTGTTCATAGCACCTGCAAGGGTAAGGAAGAAAACGATAATTACAATATTTACAATGTTATTATCCGTTGGTCTGAAGCCTACAAAGTACATAATAAGGTAAACGATACCACAGTAGCCGTAGGATAAAACAGCAAGGTTTTTAAGACCGATTTTTTTTGTCATTTTTGTAGCAAAGGGAAGGACAAAGTAGCTTGGTAAGCCTGTAAAAAATCCTGAAATAGCAGCATTTGAAAGCTTACCTGTACAGTTAAGCCAGAAGTAGTTTGCAACGCTCTGACCTGTACCCTTACCTACGCCAAAGAAGTTCTTTATCATAAGCACCCACATAGGTCTGCAGGATGCAACCTGCATAACTGATTTGAAAACGCTGGTGCTCTTCATTTCCTCTCTGGAGGCAAGAGGTACTCGTTCCCTCAAGCTAAAGAAGCCGTACACACGGAAAACAACAACAAGCACCATAAAAACAATTGCGCCACCCAAGTAGATGCTCCTTGTAGGTATAGTTCTTGGCAGGTAGTCTACAAAGAACGGGAACAAGGACGGTAGCCATACTCCCAGAAGGTCAACGTAGGTATCTGCTGCAATAAGCTTGTTTCTTTCGTTTACATTTGGTGTAAGGTTATAGAGAACTGCCTGATATGCAGGTGTATAAAAGGAGTTTGAAATTGAACCTACGTAACGGATAATTAAAAACAACAAAAGCAGTGTTGCCTGTGAAAGTCCGTCGGGCAACAAATACGGCATTGCAGCCGAAAAGAGCCAGAATGGAAGTGTAAGTATAAGATATGGCCTTACTCGTCCCCAACGTGTACGTGTTCTGTCAAGAATAGGGCCTGAAATAGCGTTATCGAAGGTGTCAAGAATACTGCACACGGATTGAGCCACGCTCAATGTAATAGGGCTTACGTGCTGGAATGTGGTTGTATAGAAAAACTCATTGTTACCATTGAAGGTTTCCCAGTTTTTGTCGCCTATACCCGAAATAATATATGCAGCCATTTCACGAGGTCCCAGATATTCCCTCTCCTGCTGTTTTCTCTGCTTTTCTATATCCTCCTGAGTAACCTCAGGCTGTACAAAGGTCTCTTTTGTTTTTTCTGCCAAAACCTACACCACCTTATTTATTATTTAAGAACGCAATAAGCTCTCTGTTCAGCCTTGCAACAGGGAGTCCTACCACGTTGAAGTAATCACCGTTTATTCCTTTGACAAGCAAGCTCGCTTTACCCTGAATGCCGTAAGCACCTGCTTTGTCATAGGGCTCTGTTGAGGAAACATACTCCTCAATTTCCTTGTCGGTAAGCGAAAAGAAGGTTACGTCTGTTTTCTCGCTGAAGGTAACAAAGTCTTTACCACAAGAGATTGTTACACCTGTGTAAACCTGATGAGTTTTACCACTCAGAAGCTTAATCATTCTACGGGCGTCCTCTTTATCTGTGGGCTTACCTAATATTTTATTTTCAACTGCAACCACTGTATCGGCTGAAATAATAATTTCGTGCTCTGTACACAGCTCTCTTGCAGCATCATTTTTTATTTTCGAAAGATACTCTACTGCTTCCTTTGCACCTATACCCTCGGGGAGTGTTTCATCGCACTCTGCAGGGCGAATATCCACCTGATTGCTAATAAGAGCAATAAGCTCCTTTCTGCGAGGGGAAGCAGAAGCAAGTACTATTTTTATATTATCAATCATTTTTTCACCAATCAAGCTTTTCTTTAACTGCCTTTAAGGTATTAAGTCCATAGGCACAGCCCAGCCTTGCCTCCTCGATACCCTCAAATTCAAGGGTAACGTATCCGTCGTAGCCGTTTTCCTTAACAATTCGGAGTGCTTCCAGCACAGGCACGTCACCGTGTCCTAAAATGGTACCCTTAAGGTAATTGCCGTTGCGTGTTTTAAAGAAGCTGTCAGCAGAAAGTATTTCATCTGCCTTTCTGTAGCAAAAATCCTTGGCATGTACGTAAAATGCATAGGGAGAAGTATTCTTAACTGCATCCACAGGCCACTCATCCACACAAAGGAAGTTGCCTATATCCACAAGTGTGCCGAAATTAGGATGATTTACGCCCTCAACAATTGCCCTGACACGCTCACTATCCTGGCTAAAGTAGCCGTGATTCTCTGTCATTGTTTTAATTCCCTGTGTGGCAGCATATTCAGCTACTGCCCTACAGCCCTCGATTATACGGGGGAGTGCATCGGAGAAGGTGTATTTTTCTGCATCCTCACCCTTATAGCCACCTGTAGTATCGTGGCGCATACCCAAAACACCCAAGGCCTTGGCAACGTCTACCTCACCCTTAAGTCGCTCTGTTTCTTTTTCCAAGTCACCGTCGCAGCCGTATATAAAATCGGCACCGATTGAGTACTGCACAATAGGAATACCTACTCTGTCTGCCTCTGCCTTAAGCCTTTTGGCATATGCCAACTTATCTTCTCCCTGTGGAGGATTGATTTCTGAAAACTCAAAGGCCTCAAAGCCCAGCTCTGCCGCTACAGAGATAAGCTCAAGCTCCGTTTTCTCCCCTTTGCCAACCAAAGAAGATAGGCTATAGCTACAAATTGCAATTTTCATTTGAGAAATCTCCTTCCAATATTTTATCATTGTGGATAAGTTGTTTGAGTATTATGATATTAGATATACAAGGGAGGCGATATGTGTGGAAATCAATACAGGTACAGGTGGGAAAATCTGTGTTACCCTGACAAAAAAGGATTTGGCTGATTTAGACATCACCTACGAGGAGCTTGACTACTCCAATATTGAAACACGCCGTGTAATATGGACTATTCTTGACCGGGCAAAAAAGGTGTTAGGCAAGAGCATAGCCCTTGATAACAAGCTGTTGATTAATGCAAAGCCAATTCACGACGGTGGGTGTTGCCTTGAATTCACCCAGCTTTCGCAAAGGGCAGACGAAGCTCAAGGAAAAGCAATTTTAAAAAAAGGTGATGAGCCTATTCTTTTTTGCAGCTTTGATTTAGACGCCTATTTAGATTGCATAAAACACGTACTCTTCCACTCACAAGGGGTAAAGAGCACAAGCTCCTACATATTTGAAAACAACTATTACGTTATTATATATCCCGAAGCACAGTTTTCAAAAAATCTTTTGTTTCAGCTGTGCGAATTCGGAGAAGTGACCTTCCCTTCTCAAAGAGAAATTGCAGATATATGCGAAAATGGTAAGAGTCTATCTTAATGAATCTATTGCCTCTTTGATGTTTTCTGCGCCAAAGATGTAGCTGCCTGAAACAAGCACGTCTGCACCTGCTTCAATGCAAAGCCTTGCTGTTGCCGGCACAATGCCTCCGTCAACCTGAATCATAAGCTGAGGATTCACGTTGTTTGCTTCATCACGGATTGCCTTTATTTTCGGAAGCATATCCTCCATAAATGACTGACCACCGAAGCCCGGCTCAACTGTCATAACAAGTACCATAGCAACCTGTGAAAGATATGGGAAAACAGCCTCTGCAGGAGTTTTCGGTTTTACAACAAGTGCCGGTAATACGCCGGTGCTTTTTATTTTGTCTATTGTTTGCTGTACGTCGCTGTTGCTTTCAACGTGAAAAGCAATAAGGTCTGCACCACTGCTTGCAAAAACATCTATGTAGTCATACGGATTACTTATCATAAGGTGGCAATCAAGAAACATATCCGTTGCCTTGTTTATTGCTTTTACAACAGGTGGGCCTATTGAAATATTAGGCCCAAAATGTCCGTCCATAACGTCAACGTGGAGCATATCTGCGCCTGCCACCTTAACCTTTTCAATATCCACCTTTAAATCAGCATAGTCTGCTGAAAGAATGGAGGGTGATATTTTGATTTTATTTTTAAAAACCATAACTCTACTCTCCTTTACATACCTTTATATAATTTTATTATTTCAACGGAAAGCTCTCTGTCCTTTGCAATCTGCTCACTTAATTCCTCAAGAGAATTGAACTTGAGCTCTCCTCTTATTTTCTCAACTATAAAAACCTCGGGGTGCTTGCCGTATAAATCACCCTCAAAGCCTATGATATTGGTTTCGCTACGCTTTTCACTTATGCCTTCTATAGTGGGGCGTACACCAATATTTGTTACAGAAGTATATTCTACTCCGTCTATTTTTGTAATTGATGCGTACACGCCAAACTCCGGCACACAAAAATCCTTAATGAAAAACTGATTTATTGTGGGTGAGCCTAAAATTCTGCCACGCTCATCACCATGCTTAACCTCAAAATCGTAGGAGAAAAATCTGCCAAGCATAGCATTTGCCTGTTGCATATTTCCCTCTGAAATTGCTTTTCTTATTCTTGTGGAGCTTACGGGCTCATCTGCGTAGTCTACCTCGTCTACAACTGTAAGCTTTATTTCTCTTTCGGCACAGAGTCTGCGAAGGAGCTGTACATCTCCCGAAGCACCCTTGCCGAAGCGATAGTTAAAGCCACAAGCAATTGCCGTTGCACCATAGCGTTCAATAAGAATTTCATCCACAAACTGCTGGGGTGAAAGCTGAGAAACAGCAGAGAAATCTATATACTCTGCCTGCACACCCCAAGAGGAAAGAAGCTCCCTCTCCTTTTGCGGCATTGTAAGAATACCGGGGTGCTTTCCTGTAAGTGCAAGCTGTGGGTGCTCACTGAACATAAGAGCAAGCTTAGTTGAATATTCAGTTTTTTCAGCCGTTATAACTGCCTTGTGGCCAATGTGCAGACCATCGAAGGTACCAAGAGCAATAAATGCTCCCTGAAGCTTTTTTCTCATCTTTCTACATAAACTCGCTTTACTGTCAGACTATTGGAGCCTTCAAGAAGCTCACCCAAGCCTAAAAATTTATTTTCGCCATAGACTCTGTAGAGTCCGTAGCACTTAAGACCTCTTACTCTGTCTGCCATAAGGTCTCCACCGTTTTTAAAACGATTTGCCTGGTTAGGGCTTACGTTTACTGCAGGGTATTCCTCTAAAAGCCTGTCTACAGGAATAACAGCATCCTCAATGCGACCATCTTCAGCCATTTGTGATAACTGCTCTAACGTGTAGCAATCCTCAATATAAACACCACAGGCGTAGGTGCGCTCTAAAGATGTCATTACCCCATATGCACCTGCAGATTCACATATATCGCTTATAAGTGTACGGATATACGTGCCTGCAGAGCACTCACAGTAAAGAGTAAATTCCTCACCCTGCTCACCGATTTCTAATGTATATATATGGCATTTACGAGCCTCACGCTCTACCTCTTCACCACGACGAGCAAGCTCATAAAGGCGAACACCATCCTTTTTCAATGCAGAAAACATTGGTGGAAGCTGCATTATTTCACCCTTAAAGGTTTCGGCTACACTTAAAAGCTTATCCAAGGTCAATTTTCTGTCATCTGTAGCTAAAACCTGACCCCATATATCAAGGGTGTCGGTTTTTATGCCTGTTTTAAAGGTGGCTCTGTATGCTTTTTTGTGGGTAGGCAAAAGCTCTATAAAACGAGTAGCACCACCAAGGCAAATAGGCAACACCCCCGTTGCATTTGGGTCAAGGGTACCTGTGTGCCCTGCCTTTTTCTCACCTGCTATACGCCTCACCTTTGCAACAGCAAAAAAGGACGTTATATTTTCTCCCTTGTGAAGTGGAATAATACCTGTCATTGATTAATACCTTCCAAAGATATTTTTACAGAGTCGAGAATCTGTGCTTTGATTTCCTCAATAGTGCCGTTTGAACGACAGCCTGCAGCTCCCTTGTGGCCACCGCCACCCAATCTGCTGCAAATCTGCGAAGCATCTATACCTGAATCCGTTCTTACGGATATGCCGTAGCTGCCGTCTGCCTTCTGCTTGATTACAACACCAACAAGCACACCCTCAATCTGACGTGGAAGTGCCGTTATAGGGTAGCACTCGTGCTCTGTAGAGCCACTCTCTTTATACATATCCTGTGTAATTGTTATCATTGCACAGGTGCCGTCAAAGTAGTATTCAAGAGTTTCTCTTGCCAGCATTTCCAGAGTTAAAAAGCTTTTTGTTTTTGTTTCGAACATAAGCTTATTTATAAGCACAGAATCTATACCCTGCTCCATAAGTGAAGCTGCAATAAAAAAGGTTCTTGCAGTGGTATTCATATACCTGAAGCAGCCTGTGTCTGTGGATATACCTGTATAAATGCAGTTTCTTATATATCTGTTCATTTCAACAGGCAAAGCCTTTGCAAGGTCATAAATGATTTCACTTGCCGCAGCCTCGTCAGCAAGATACGTTGCTTTTGCAAAATACGTGTTTGACATATGGTGGTCAATGCAAAGGTCTGTCTTGCCACCGAATTCACCTTCAAGGGAGCCTAAAAGCCCCTCGTCGGCAACATCAACACAAACCACAAACGGATTTTTAACCTCATCGTTAACAAAACCCTCTGTCATATAGTGAAAGTCGCTTGTGATTTCATCTGCACAACGGAATGCTCTCTTTTTGCCCATAAGACGTAAAATTTCGCACAAAGCAAAGGCACACCCCAACGTATCACCATCGGGATGCTCGTGAGAGAGCACCAAAAACTCTTCATTCTCTTGTAGTAGCCTTAAACATTCTTTCTTGTCTATAACCATACCGTTATCCCGAGAGGATTATTCCTCTTCCGTACCCTTTGATTCGCTTGAAATTTCTTCAAGCTTTTTAACAATATTCATACCGTGCTCTATAGAGTTATCAGCAACGAACTTAATTTCAGGTGTCTTGCGAAGCCCTAATCTTTTGCCAAGCTCCCGTCTGATAAATCCGGTGGCACCGGTGAGGGCTTTAGTTGCAGACCTTGCAACCTCAATACCCTCAACAGCGCTTACGTATACCTTAACGTATGATGAATCAGATGAAACCTCTGCTCTTGACACACTGATAATGTGGTCTGCCACTCTTGGGTCCTTAAGCTCCCTTACAATAGCAGAAATTTCTCTTCTGATATCCTCAGCCGTTCTGTTTTGCTTGTATGTTCCCATAGATTAATCTCTATACTCCTCTACAATATATGCCTCAAGGATATCGCCCTCTTTGATATCGTTGAACTTCTGAAGACCGATACCACACTCGTAGCCTGTAGCTACCTCACGTTGGTCATCCTTGAATCTCTTAAGAGATGCAATTTCGAGCTCGGTAACAACAATTCCGTCACGAACAACACGGATTTTGCTGTTACGTGTGATTTTACCCTCAAGAACATATGAACCTGCGATTGTGCCTGAGCTTGAAAGCTTAAATACGTTTCTTACCTCAGCCTTACCCATTTCAACGTCACGATACTTAGGTGCAAGCATACCCTTAATAGCAGCCTCAACCTCTTCAATACAATCGTAGATAACTCTGTACATTCTCATTTCAACGCCGTCCCGCTCTGCATACTGCTCTGCAACAGGGTCAGGACGAACGTTGAAGCCTACAATAAGAGCATTTGATGCATTTGCAAGCATAACGTCTGACTCGTTGATAGCACCAACGCCACCGTGGATTACCTTAACACGAACCTCTTCGTTTGTGAGCTTTTCAAGGCTCTGACGAACAGCCTCTACCGAGCCTTGTACGTCTGCCTTAACAATAACGTTAAGGTCCTTAAGGTCACCAACGTTAATTGAATCGAAGAGTGTATCAAGAGTTACCTTCTGGAATGACGTGAATTGCTCCTCTTTATTGTGCTGCTTTCTTTGTTCAACAAGCTCTCTTGCTAACTTTTCATCAGATACGCAGTCGAATTGGTCACCGCCTGTAGGTACCTCTGCAAGACCGGTGATTTCTACCGGTACGGAAGGACCTGCCTCGTTTACCTTTCTGCCCTTATCATCTGTCATAACACGGACTCTACCAACCGCAGTACCTGCAACTATAATGTCACCTGTTTTAACAGTACCGTTCTGAACAAGTAATGATGCAACAGGACCGCG
>JAZSJL010000234.1:0-3670 GCA_045534355.1 Acutalibacteraceae bacterium | reverse complement strand
TAAGAAAAGCTGTGAGCTTTGTGGTAACGAACGCTCAGCAATAAAAATCAAATAATTAATTCATTTACAAATACACAGGAGCTGTAAAAAACTTATCGTTTTTTACAGCTCCCTTAATATTTATTGAAAAATCAAACGTTTTCCTCAAGGTATTTTACAACATCCCCTACTGTTTTAAGCTTTTTAATAACTGAATTGGGGATTTCAATATCAAATTCATCCTCAAGGCCACATATAATCTGAACCACTCCCAGAGATGATATTCCAAGGTTTTTGTCTATTTTTGTTTTTTCTGTAAGCTTTACGTCAGTTCTGCCTGTAACCTCATAAAAAACCTTTTCGATTCTTTGGAGCATTTATTTCACCCTCTTTTCTTCCATAAGCGCTTTAAAATTAACTTTACCCATAGCTGTTTTAGGGAGTGCCTCTCTGAAAATAATCTCTCTCGGAAGAGCATATTCTGCAACATTATCGTTGCAAAGCTCCATTATTTTCTTACGAAGCTCGTCTAAATTCATATCCATACTATTAGGCTGTACGTAGGCTACTATTCTTTGACCTAAGGCTCTGTCCTCCTCGCCTATAACACAGCAAAGGGCTACGCCTTTGCACCTATAAATAACGTCCTCTATCTGTGTTGGGTAAACGTTGTAGCCTGCAGTAATAATCATACGGCAATGCCTCTGGCGGAAGTAGAGGTAACCCTCCTCATCCACACAGCCAATATCACCTGTATGAAGCCATTTTTTACCATCTGAATGGACTCTGATA
Organism: Acutalibacteraceae bacterium; assembly: GCA_045534355.1. Classification (GTDB taxonomy): domain Bacteria; phylum Bacillota; class Clostridia; order Oscillospirales; family Acutalibacteraceae; genus DTU089. The sequence goes on along the minus strand of JAZSJL010000234.1, from coordinate 2,899 downwards.
GCATTAGCTGTTTCCGCCTCATTGTTATAGTAGCCCTTCATTTGAGTAGGGCCTGTAACACAGATTTCACCATCCTCACCAACAGGAACCTCATCCTCTGTGCCGATTGCAACAATCTTTATTTCGTTGTCCGGGAAAGGTAGTCCTGTGCTACCTGCTTTCATCTTAAAGAATGGGCTTATACAAACACCTGAAAGGCTTTCAGTTAAGCCGTATGCCTCTGTCATTCTGGCAGTTGAGCCACCCTTTTCAAGGTAGTTATTCATTCTTTTAAGAAGCTTTTCGCTACACCTATCACCTGAAAAGGCTATCATTTTAATAAATGACAAATCCTTCTTTTCAATTTCCTCTGTACGTGAAAGTGCCTCGAAAAGAGCCGGAACACCATATATAAAGTTGATTTTTCTCTTAAAAATAAGCTTTGATATTGCCTGAAAATCGAATTTAGGAACAAGCACGGCACAGGTACCGAAGCTGAGCATAACGTGCATACACATAGCAAGGCCAAAGCCGTGGAAGGTAGGCATCATAGCAAGGCACTTTGTACCTGCAGCATTATCAATAGGCTTGATTTCAGAGGACTGAATTGCCATACAGTTAAAGGCTCTGTTATGAATCATAACGCCTTTAGGAATGCCTGTGGTACCACCACTGTAAAGAATGACAGCAATATCATCGCCCTTACCATCATCAGGTTGGAGCTTGTCCACAGTTGTCCTTCCCTTTTTCAAAAAGTCATTCCAATAAACAATTTTATGCGCAGGGTTAAAGCTTAACTCAAGCTTGTTTTTAAGTGCATATAGTGGCTGTAAATATATAGGGAGAGCATCCTTAATCCTTGCAAGAATCATAAGTGGCTCCTGCTCTGTTTCCCACTTAATATCGGCAAACTTGGGGTAAAGCATATCAAAAGTGAGAACAGCCTTACTGTTTACGTGCTCAACAAATTTCTTGATTTCTGCAGTAGATAGTAAGGGGTGAATCATATTTGCTATTGCACCGATTCTGTTAACAGCATATATGGATATAAGCGCCTGTGGAGTGTTGGGAGCGATTATAGAAACATAATCCCCCTTATTGATACCATACGCCTTCAAGGAGGCTGCCACAAGCTCGATTTGCTCAATCATTTTTGCAAACGAGGTAACCCTGCCCTGAAACTCTATTGCAGGTAAATCCGGATATTTTCCGGCAGTCTGCTTAAGCAGAGAAACCATTGAAAATTCAGGGTATTCCGGTATAAAATTGTCAGCACCGTGATTAGCACTCCAAATAGTAGGGGTTCTTTTCATAAACTGCTCACCTCTTTCTCTATTATACACGCAAACACCTTTGTTTTCAAGAGGTTTTTACTTGTACGAAAGCCACGTTGTGTTACTTGCGTATCTTGACTTTAACACTCCTGTCGGGTATAATTGTTGTGTATAATATGCTGTTAAAGGGAGGCATTATTTTGGATTTCAAGCTGACATCATCTCAATTAAATTTCTACACTAAAAATGCCACCATTGACAGCTCCGTGTGGTCACAAGGGGTAATGGAGCTATTTCCCCGTGTATACACTTACAAGCAGCTTAACGATGCGTACAATAGGTTGGTACAGGCCAACGACAGCCTTCGTGTTGTTCTTAAAAAGACAGATACGGAAACTGTTGCCGTAGTTGAGGATTTCAGATATACCGAATATACTTTTTTCGAGGCATCTACAGACGAAGAGCTGATGAAAAAAGCCCAGGATTTCCTTAATGCACCTATAGATATTCACGGCAGATTAGTTGATTGTGCCGTTTTTCGGACACCTGTAAGCTCAGGTATAATGATTCGTGCTCATCACATTGTTGTTGACGGGTACAGCGCTTTTGTTATGTCCGAACACATAAACGAGTATATCAAAAACCCTGACTGTCAGTCACCCGAAAACCAGTCATACTCTGATTACATAGAAAAAGAAGAAAAGCACAAGAGCTCTAAGCGTTTTGTTTCCGATAAAAGCTTTTGGAGCAATGAATTCAGCTCAAATCCCGATTGTTCCCTGTTTTCGATAAAAGGAAATCCCATCGACTTCACCTCTGACGAGCTCAACGCTTCGCTCTCACCTTTAGTTTTTAGTAAAATCAAGACCATTTGTAACGAAAATGATATTTCGCCCACAACCTTTTTTAATACAATTTACAGCGTTTATCTGAGCAAGACACTTGACACCCAAAGATTCACCTTAGGTGTGCCTGTGCTCAACAGGACAACACAAGCAGAGCTTAACACAATAGGGTTATATATGCACCTGGTTCCTCTTGTTGTCAATCTCACAAATGGTGACTTTATAAACAATGCCAAAGAAATAGAAAACTCTCTGCTAAATCTTTTCAGACATCAGAAATTCACACAAAAAGATATTAAAGAGCTTCTTGCTGAAAACGAGCACCAAGTCCCACAGCTGTTTGATGTTGTTTGTGATTATCAGGAATTCAAAAGAAATGACGAATACGAAATGAGACTTCCTTACAGTAACGCTCTTTCTGTTCCGTTAGAAATACATTTACAAAGCTTTGACGAAAAACAATACAACTTAAAAATCAGATACAGAAAATCCTTCTTCACGGAAAATGAAGTTCAGCAGATGCTTGATTCTATTGTAACAATTACAGATTATGTTACAAACCATCCTTATGAAAGCATAGAGAATATTCCGTTATACTCACAGGAAGCTTTTCAAAATATTTTAAAAATCTCCACAGGCTCATATTATAATCTGCCTTCACAAGCTACAATCTACAGCTTGTTTGAAGAGAATTCCAAGAAAAATACAGATAAGGTCTGCATTAAAGCAAATGGTAAGGAAATAACCTTCGGTAAATTCCTTAAGATTGCAGAACAGCTTGACTGTGAGATTCGTAAGCAT
>JAZSJL010000132.1:0-1780 GCA_045534355.1 Acutalibacteraceae bacterium | reverse complement strand
TCCTGTGGTGTGTTGAACATATCGTCCATAAATTTTCCTCCAAAACTTTGTTAATACAAAGAAATATAATTATTTGATTTGTTTTATCAAGCTTTTGGTAGCTTGACAGTGAATCTTGTGAAAGTGTTTTGCTCACTTTCTACTGTTATAGAGCCATGGTGTAGATTTATTATGCCTTTAACAAGGTAAAGACCTAAGCCTGTGCTCTTTGTGTCAGTGCTTCTTGATTCATCAACCTTGAAGAATCTGTCAAACACATTTTTCAAATCCTTTTCAGGGATTCCCTTGCCTGTATTGGTAATAGCAAAGTAGACGTGCTTTTTATCCTCTGTGGAGCTTACCGTGATTGTGCCGTTTTCATTTGTGAATTTAACAGCATTATCAACCAAATTATATATAACCTGGTCAAGCATAGCACTATCAGCCTTTAATATAAGAGGTGGGAGATTATCAAGACCCACAACCTTTATGTTGTTGTTGGATATAAGCTGTTCAAATCCCAGGAAGGTGTTTATTATTTTATCGCCTATGTCAATTTCTTCCATAGTCAATTCAACGTTTCCTGTTTCGGTTTTTGAAATATTGAGCATCATATTAACCATTCGGGAAAGTCTTTCGATTTCCGAGGATACGATATTTAAATAATGCTCCTGTCTTTCAGGTGGGATTGTGCCGTCAAGAATTCCGTTTATAAAGCCACCTATAGTTGTCATAGGTGTTTTGAATTCGTGAGAAACGTTAGCCACAAAGCTACGCCTTGAATTTTCAAGCTGCGAAAGAGCAGTTGCCATAGCGTTGAATTTTGTAATAAGCAGCGCAAGCTCATCATTTGAGCTGATTTCAGGCACTCTGTAGGAAAAATCCCCCGAGGAATAGAGCGTTGTAGCTGTTTCAAGGTTTTTAATAGGCTTTGTTATCTTTTCTGTAACAACGTATACTGCAATACTCACAAGCACAAGGGCAATGGCAGCAGAAATAAGGAATACTATTAGTATTTGCTTAACTGCAGATAAAAACTCACCTGTGATGGGGGAGGCAACCACGCAAAAGCCCATAAAGGTATTGTCGACGTATATCGGCTCCATAGAAATAGAGTGGTACGTGCTATAGGATGTGCCTAATGTGGAGAATTCAGATACCTTACCGTTTTTAACCATTTGCACGTAAGGAGTGGGAATCTGTATTTTCGAGTGTATTTCACAATGATTGTTGAATTCCAGATTGTAGCCGTCTACAGTTTCTGCACAGATTTCTATCTGACCTTTTGCATCGCAGATATAAACGTCGTTGCCAGTTGTTGCTGCCATAAGGTCAACATTCTGGCAAAGGAGAAGCACAGCAGCTTCACGATTGCTTTTGACAGTTTCAGAACCGAACAGCTCTGTTGTTGTAACAGCTAATTCATGGGCATTACTTTTTGTTTCGTTGAGTACCTCGGATGACATATAGTTTGTAACAAACAGCATCATAGATATTCCAATAACCAAAAAGCTTACGAGAATAATTGCCGAGAATATGAAGAAGTACTTAAAAAACAACGTGCCCTTTTTATTTTTAGCAAACTTCATAGCGTATTATTTTGTTTTGAATTTGTAGCCCTTGCTCCATACTGTTTCTATTTCCCATTTATCTGAAACGCCTTCAAGCTTTTCACGGAGTCTTTTAATGTGAACATCTACAGTACGGGAGTCAACATAGCATTCAAAGCCCCATACCTCATCAAGAAGCTGGTCTCTTGTGTATACGCGGTTTGGATTTGAAGCAAGGTGGAATAAAAGCT
>JAZSJL010000249.1:0-5305 GCA_045534355.1 Acutalibacteraceae bacterium | reverse complement strand
AGCGGTCTTAGGAAGACAATACTAATGGCCAACTCCTTGGCTCACAGAACGACATGGCTACGATCCGACTTCAGGGATGTAAAGGCTTCGCATTACTTTAACTAGAAGCTGTAGCCGGAGTAGGTGCCGTCTGCGTTTTTCTTTTTGTATATCTGCGCCAGGGTGCTTTCTACAAAGGCAGAGGCACTACCTATGATTGCGATAACCCACATCCAGAAAACGGAGCCGAAGCCACCAAGGCAAAGGGCTGTGGAAACACCTATAATATTACCTGTGCCAACTCGTGATGCCGTGGAAACCATAAGCGCCTGGAAGGATGAAACTCCTTTGCCGTCTGCAGGCTTTTCTGTTACAGCCTTTATCTGCTCCTTGAAAAGCCTGAATTGAACAAACTTTGTTTTAAAGCAGAAAATTAAACCACCAAGCACAAGTAAAATGATTAATATGTAGCTGTACAGCGCATTGCTTATACCATTTATAATCTCTTCAAACATCCTAAAACCCCTTTTGTAAATATGATGAAATTATACATTTTTTAGTGATTAATGTCAAATAAACAAAAAGAGAGAGGCAACAGCCTCTCTCTTTTTAGGTAAAACTGTAAGCCGGGTTCTGTCGTTTAAGGCAATCATCTATCTACGCCGTGTGTTGCCACAAGGCTTTAGCCACCCGTTGGGGATGCGAAAAATCGCTGTCCGGCAAACTCCCCGGTAGGTGTTGCATCGGGTAGGGTTTACATGGCCGTGATGTCTCCACCACGCCGGTGAGCTCTTACCTCGCCTTTCCACCCTTACCGAAAAAATCGGCGGTATATCTCTGTTGCACTATCCCTAAGGTTACCCTCGGCTGCCGTTAGCAGTTACCCTGCCGTGTGATGCCCGGACTTTCCTCGTCTGCGCCGAAGCGCCTCCGTGACTGCCCATTTTACCAAGGGATATTTTACATTATATAGGGGATTTAGTCAAGAGATTTTATGATTAGCAGTTAGCAAATAGCGATTAGAAGATACCAGTTGCCAGATGCCAGATGACAGAGCTTCTCAAAGTTAGGAATTAGGAGTGAGGAGTGAGGAATTGAGGGGAAGCTACGCTTCCGAACATTATAAGCTTCGCAAAAATTAAAGTGATGCGATAGCCTTTACATCCCTGTTTGCTTCAGCAAATAGGGAGGGGGACCACGCCTTTGGCGTGGTGGTGGGTAGTTCTCTTACCTCTACCCTTCACTAAAATAAAAGTGATAGCCTGACCCTCTTGTGAACCGAAGGTTCATAGGAGGGGGGACCACCGTAGGTGGTGGGTGGTACAAAAACGTATTTTTACCACAGGTAAAAATATATCGCACCGAAGGTATATCGCATCGTAGATATATCGCGTGCAAAGCACATATCGCTTTATTGCTGGTGGGATATTCTTCGGCATCGTCAGATGATGTTTTGCCATCAGACAAAAACCCTATTAAAATCATACGGTTAAAGCTTGAATCAATGACTATAACGTTACCCCGTCTTTAAATATTGCAATTTCTCGGTTGCCAAGAGCTTCATTTTTGGTTTGCTCACCATTGCACACCCTTTTAATCAAATCAAGTAACTCGTTAGCTTTTTCATCCTTTTTACCGTATGCACAAAAGTCTGTCCAATGTGGCTTTTTCTGCGCAATTGCTTCATTCGAAGCAATTTTCACGGTAGGAACGGCACCACCCAACGGTGTGCCTCTGCCTGTAGTGAAAAGCACAAGGTGACAGCCGACGGCAGAAAGGTTTGTAACAGAAACAATATCATTTCCGGGGCCGTTGAGAAGGTTAAGCCCTTTTTCCTTTACAAAATCACCATAATCAAGCACAGCAGTTACAGGCGCTGTGCCACCCTTCTGCACACAGCCCAGAGATTTTTCTTCGAGGGTTGTTATTCCACCCTCTTTGTTGCCCGGTGAGGGGTTTTCTGATACCGGCTGATTGTGATTTATAAAATATTGCTTAAAATCATTTATCAGACTTACACATCTTTCAAAAACATCTTTATTTACACACCTTTTAAAAAGTACGTTTTCTGCACCAAACATTTCGGGTACCTCTGTAAGTACAGCGCTACCACCCATTGCACAGATTTTATCTGTAACAAGACCGACAACAGCGTTTGCCGTAATGCCCGAAAAACCATCGGAGCCACCACATTTAAGACCTATAACAAGTCTGTCTGCAGAAACATTTTCACGCTTGTCAGAAGCTGCCTGTGACTTTAATTCTTCAATGATTTTTATTCCCTCGGCAATTTCATCGGTGCAAGCCTGCACGTTGAGAAAACGGATTCTTTTATCATTCCACTCTCCCAGAGCCTTCTGCATTTCGTGGATATTATTGTTTTCACAGCCCAGGCCTAAAACAAGCACACCACCTGCATTAGGGTGCTTTATAAGACCACAAAGAATTTTCTGGGTTGTTACCATATCGTCACCAAGCTGACTACAGCCGTATGGGTGAGCAAGGTGTATGGCACCTGTTTTTTCACTTAACTGCTTTGCAATACTGTTTACACAGCCAACTGTTGGTATAATGAAAATGTCATTTCTAATGCCTATCTGACCGTTTTCACGCACAAAGGCTTCAATATAAAAGGGCTCTTCCTTTGGCAAAGCCCGGTATTCAGGGGCATATTCGTAGGAGAGAATATCGCCAAGCCCCGTTTTCATATTGTGAGAGTGCACAGCCTCGCCACAGGGAATATCCTCTGTAGCAAAGCCTATGGGATAACCATATTTTATTACAGCTTCACCTTTTTTTATGTAGCAAAGGGAAAGCTTGTGACCTGTGGAAGGGTCAACACAAACATTATCCTTTTCGTTTATCTTCACAGTATCCATTTCATTGCTTCCTTCGCACCGATTTCTTCTATTTTGCAGTAGTAGCTTTCAATTTTCTCTGTCAGGGCTGAAATATCGCCTTGCCAGAGATTTTTATTTCTTAAGATATCGGCTATAGAATTCTTTTTTATATAGTCAATTGCTTCCCGTGAGTCCTGTGGATTCTTGTTTTTGTAGTAGTAAATAAGATATGCAAGTGAAAGAGAAAGGCAATTTGGGTATTCACCGGATTTCTCTTTGTATTCAAGGATTGTCGGCAATACTCTTACAGAAAATTTACTTATGCTGTTAAGAGAGATTGCTTCCCACCTGTGGTGAATATATGGGTTTTTGAATCTGTCAAAAACGCTGTCTGCAAAGGCTTTGCTTTCCTCGTTCGCACCAATGGTAGGTAAAATTTCCTCATTCATTGCCTTGCACAAAAAGCTGTAGGCAGTAGGGTCCTTCATTGCCTCGCCAACAGTTTCAATCCCCGAAAGGAGAGCACCTGCCACAAGGGAGGTGTGAGCGCCGTTTAAGATTCTCACCTTTATTTTTTTATAAGGCTTAACGTCCTTTGTCCATATAACGTTAAAGCCACATTTTTTAAGTGGAAGCTCCCTTTCAAAATCACCCTCGATTACCCAAAGGTGGAAAAGCTCTGCTGTATCTATGTATTTATCCCTAGGGTGCAGAGATGCTGTTTCATCTGTGGGGAAGCCTGTTACAATCCTGTCTACAAGGGTATTTAAAAAGTGATTTTCTTCGTTTACCCATTGTATAAAGCTATCCTCAAGACCCCAAAGCTCTGCGTATTTAAGCACACAGCCTTTAAGCTCTGCGCCGTTGCTGTCAATAAGCTCACAGGGGAGTAAAACAAAGCCATCTAAATTATTTTTATAGCGTCTGTAGAGAAGCTGTGTTACCTTGCCGGGGAAGGAAAGGCAAGGCTTGTCCTCTAATTTGCAGGAGCTGTCAAAGGTAATTCCTGCCTCTGTTGTGTTAGACACAATAAACCTGAAGTCAGGGTTGTCTGCAAGGGAAATAAAGCTCTCAAAATCCTTGTATGGGTCAACACAGCGTGAAACAGACTCAATAAGAGTGTGCTCACACCGTGTTTCACCCTTTTCAATACCTCTTAAATAGAGATTATACTTACAGCCCTGCTCATTAAGACAGTGTACCTTGCCACCTGCACGTGGCTGTACAATAACAGCCTTACCCTCGTAGAGCCTCTTTTCGTTCATTTGGTGAAGGAAATAATCAAAAAAGCCACGAAGGAAATTACCCTCACCAAATTGAATTACAGTTTCTTTCATAGTTATTTACCAATTTTTAATAAGCTTTGCAAGTGTGGTACCATTGGGTGTAAGAATACTCCACACAGTATTTAAAAATTTATTTCTCAAAGCTTTCCATAAGCTGCAGAACTGTTTTAAGCTCCTCGGGCTTAATAATATCTGCCGGCTTGTTTTCAAGTACACAGTTTGCAAAGTAACGGATTTCCTCGTAGTATGCATCTGTTGCAGGGAGGTTGATTACGTCACCGTCTGTACTCTCTGTTTCCTCCTTAACCTCGAAGGCAGGGGCACCCACAGGGTAAACCATAAGCTTGCCTTCTTTGAGCTCAATAACAGCATTTTCAAATGTAAAACGGTAGCTGAAGGTAAACGGATAATCACTTGTAACCCACCAGGAGTCGCAGGTAAGGAAGGAGCCGTCTGCAAACTCATACGTAGCATTTATAATATCCTGGTCGTTGTGCTGTGCCCTGTGAGTTATTACGTTAACAGGAGCGCCAAAGGTGTAAACAATGTAGTCCAAGTCGTGAATATGTAAGTCAAACGGGACAAGACCACTACACTCCTTGCGCCTCATCCAGTTTTCCCAGCTCCAGCGTGGTGTTGAGCCAAGGCGCAACATATGACCTGTAAGCATTTTGCCGTAGGTTTTATTAATAACAGCATCTCTTAAAAACACGAATTCAGGCCAGAAGCGAACAACGTGAGCAATCATAAACTTAACGTTATTCTTTTCTGCTACAGCGTAAACTCTGTCTACGTCCTCTTTGTTGAGAGAAATAGGCTTTTCGCATATAACGTTTATGCCACGCTCCATTGCCTTTATTGCAAATTCAACGTGAAGAAAGGTAGGAAGGCAGATGTCAAGAATATCAATCTGCTCCTTTTCAAGCATCTCGTCACAGCTTTCGTAAAGACGAGCGCCCGTGTCCTTGTACTTCTCCAATCTGTCAGGCATAACATCGCAAACAGCAACAAGCTCTGCCTCCTCAATTCTCTGCCAAGCAGGTACGTGTGCACCACTGATACCACCGGCACCTAATACAGCAATTTTCATAACTTAATTCTCCTTTATTAGCTTTTCCGATATTTGGCGCCTGACTTGGTTTTTATTCTCGGCGTATCGCAAACGCCTTCGAATTTCAAACCTGCGTCATCCATCCAAAT